>JAHFUS010000046.1 GCA_023264975.1 Actinomycetes bacterium
CCCGCCCCCGCCCCCCGCCCCGTGCGGCGGGCCGCCAGGCGGCGTCGGCGTCCGCACCCTCGCGCCGCCGCGACCGGGACCCGGACCGCCCGCCGGTCCTCCGGCGGGCCGTCAGCGTCTGGAACCCGGATTTTCACGCTGCCGCACGCTGTCCGGCGACCGCGCACCCCACTGTCATTTGCTGGTGCCCGGTCGATTGTCACACCCGGCGTCCATCATGGCCGGCGTGCTGCTCCCGACCGCCTGTCCCGCCTGCGGGGCGCTCGGCGCGGCCCCGTGCGCCAGGTGCTCCACCCTGGTCCGCCCGCCGCCCGTCCTGCCGGCGCCTCCCGGGCTCGACTGGTGCGCCGTCCTCATGGCCTACGAGGGCGTGGGGCGTGAGGTCGTGGCCCGCCTGAAGTACCGCAACGCCCGCTCGGCCGTCCCGTGGCTGGCGGCCGGGATGGCGGAGGCGGTGGCGCGACGGGGGACGGGCGGGCTCGACGTCGTGACGTGGGTGCCGACCACGCCAGAGCGCCGGCGGGCCAGGGGCTTCGACCAGGGCCGCCTGCTGGCCACGGCGATGGCCCGATTCCTCGCAGTTCCGTGCCGCCCGCTGCTGCGCCGCCTCCCCGGCCCGCCCCAGACGGGGGCCAGCCGGGCCGAGCGGCTGGCCGGCCCCCGTCTCGCCGTCCGTCGCCGGCCACCGCCCGGCGTGCTCCTGGTGGACGATGTGGTCACGACCGGCGCCACCCTCAGCGCGGCCGCGCAGCTCCTGCGGGCGGCTGGCGCAACCCACGTCGCAGGATCGGTGGCGGCCCGCCGCAGCGCACGCCTGACCGCCGCCGAGGCGGACCGGGAGGCCGATCCGTAGGTCGCCTGCGAGGGCCTACACTCCACTCGATGGGGCCGCGTGCGGGTCTGTGGTTGCAAGTCGATGCCAGCCGCAGGCGAAACGACCCACGTAAGGCAACCCGTGGTTGCTGAGCATGGTGCGGTTTAGAGGTAAGTCCTGCTCGGGCGAGCGCCGACCAGCGGCGCCTTCCGGAGAAGGTGGGAAGCACGCGACCAACGCCGGTGCGGGCGCAAGCCGCCACCGTCGTGCGGGCCAGCTCCTCTGCAGGCGAGTGTGGGGTCAAAGACCAGGTCAGCCGCACGCGGCCCTGTCATCCGCCTAGCCGTCCTTCGAACAGTGAGAGGAGTCGCGTGGACATCGTGATCCAGGGCCGCAACGTCGAGGTGTCCGACTCCTTGCGAGGAACCGTGGAGGACAAGCTGTCCCGCCTGGTGCGCTTCCTCGACGGGATGGAGCGGGCCGAGGTCCGCTTCCTCGAGGAGCGGAATCCCCGCATCGCCGACAAGGAGGTCTGCGAGGTCACCATGCACGGCCACGGCCACGTGGTCCGGGCCAGCGCCGCCGCCGGTGACTCGTTCGCCGCCGTCGACCGGGTGGTCGACAAGCTCGAGCACCGGATCGAGAAGCTCAAGGGAAAGCTTGCCGGCAGATCGCACCCCCGCCGCCATGGGTCGGTAGACTCCTTCAACGTCCGGGTGGACGCCGTAGGCGACGCTGAGGAGGACGAGGGACAGCCCAGGATCGTCAGGACGAAGCAGTTCGCCATCAAGCCGATGACGCCCGAGGAGGCGTCGTTGCAGATGGAGTTGCTCAGCCACGATTTCTTCCTCTTCACCAATGCCGACACAAGTGCAGCCGCCGTGGTCTACCGGCGCAAGGATGGCCAAATCGGCCTCATCGACGGGACGTAACTGCCGATGAAGCAACGCGTGGGGACTTGCCCCTCCGAGGAGGACAGCGGTGTCTGAACACGAGCGGACCGGCGGGTCTGAGGTAATCAGGGTCCTGATCGCCGATGACCAGGCGCTGTTCCGGCGCGGTCTGTTCGTCGTGCTCGGCACCGAGGAGGGTGTCGAGGTGGTCGCCGAGGCCGAGAACGGCCAGGATGCCATCGAAAAGGCCCTCGAGCTGGCGCCCGACGTGGTGCTGATGGACGTCCGGATGCCCAAGGTCAACGGCATCCAGGCGGCTGCGCAGATCCGGGCGGATCTACCGTCCACCAAGATCCTCATGCTCACCGTGAGCGACGAGGAGGAAGACCTCTACGAGGCCATCAAGGCCGGGGCCAACGGCTACCTGCTGAAGGAGATCTCGGTCGAGGAGGTGGCCGAGGCCATCCGGGCGGTCATGCAGGGCCAGAGCCTCATCTCGCCGTCCATGGCCTCCAAGCTCCTCAGCGAGTTCAACGCCCTGGCCCGCCGGGCCGAGGACCGCCAGCAGCTCCCCGCCCCCGCCCTCACCAACCGTGAGATCGAGGTGCTCAAGCTGGTGGCCAAGGGCATGAGCAACCGGGAGATCGCCGAGGAGCTCTACATCTCCGAGAACACGGTGAAGAACCACGTGCGCAACATCCTGGAGAAGCTCCACCTTCACAACCGCATGGAAGCGGTCATCTACGCCGTCAAGGAGCGCCTGCTCGACATCCGCGAGGCGTAGCGGCCGGTCGCGTACCACCCGAGTCATCCGGCTCGCGCGCCCGTAGGATGGGACGGCTATGAGTGTCTTCAGCAAGATCCTGCGCGCCGGCGAGGGCAAGAAGGTCCGCGCCCTGCAGGCCATCGTCCCCGAGATCAACGCCTGGGAGCCCGAGTTCCAGGCGCTGTCCGACGCGGAACTGGTTCACAAGACGGTCGAGTTCCGCGAGCGCCTGGCCCGCGCCGCCGACGAGGGCATCCCGATCGACGACGCCATGAACGACATGCTGGTGGAGGCCTTCGCCGTCGTGCGCGAAGGCGCATCCCGGGTGATCGGGCAGCGCCACTACGACGTGCAGATGATGGGCGGGGCGGCCCTGCACTTCGGGTGGATCGCGGAGATGAAGACGGGGGAGGGAAAGACCCTCGTGTCCACCCTGCCCGTGTACCTCAACGGCCTCACGTCCCGGGGCATGCACGTCATCACCGTGAACGAGTACCTCGCGCGGCGCGACGCCGAGTGGATGGGCAGGGTGCACAACTTCCTGGGCGTCACCGTGGGCCTGGTCGAGTCCGGCGTCGACGACCCGACGCTGAAGCGCGAGGCGTACGCCTCGGACGTCACCTACGGCACCAACACCGAGTTCGGCTTCGACTATCTCCGCGACAACATGGCCCGCTCACGTGAGGCCATGGCCCAGCGGGGCCACATCTACGGCATCGTCGACGAGGTCGACTCGATCCTCATCGACGAGGCCCGTACCCCCCTCATCATCAGCGGACCGGCGGCCGAGTCGGCCCGGCTCTACTACCAGTTCGCCGGCGTCGTGCGGTCACTCCAGCGCGACGTCGACTACGAGGTGGAGGAGGACAAGCGCACCGTCGTCCCGACCGAGTCCGGCATCGAGAAGGTCGAGCGCGAGCTCGGCGTCGACAACATGTACGACGCCGTCTCCGTCAACTACGTCCACCAGCTGCAGAACGCTCTGAAGGCCAAGGAGCTGTTCCGGCGGGACAAGGACTACGTGGTGATGGAGGGCGAGGTCCGCATCGTCGACGAGTTCACCGGCCGCATCCTCGAGGGCCGGCGCTGGTCAGACGGCCTCCACCAGGCGGTCGAGGCCAAGGAGCGGGTGAAGATCAAGGAGGAGAACCACACCTGGGCCACGGTGACCCTCCAGAACTACTTCCGGCTCTACGAGAAGCTCTCGGGCATGACCGGCACGGCCGAGACCGAGGCCTCCGAGTTCGCCAACACCTACAACCTGCCCGTAGTGCCCATCCCCACCCACCGCCCCATGGTGCGGTCGGACCTGGGCGACCTGATCTACAAGACCGAGCAGGCCAAGTTCGACTCCGTCGTCGAGGACGTGCTGGAGCGCAACGAGAAGGGCCAGCCCATCCTCATCGGCACCGCGTCGGTGGAGAAGTCCGAGCTCCTCTCCCGCCAGCTCGAGAAGCGGGGCGTCGATCATGCCGTCCTCAACGCCAAGCAGCACACGAGGGAAGCCCACGTGGTGGCCCAGGCGGGGCGCGTCGGTGCCGTCACCGTGGCCACCAACATGGCCGGTCGCGGCGTCGACATCCTCCTCGGCGGCAACCCCGAGCTCCTGGCCCATTCCGAGGTCGTGGCCCGGGGCGTCGACCCCGGCACCGATGAGGGCAAAGGGCTCTACAAGACGCTGCTCCCCGACTTCGAGAAGCAGTGCAGGGCCGAGGGAGACCAGATCCGCGACCTGGGCGGCCTGTACGTGCTCGGCAGCGAGCGCCACGAGAGCCGTCGCATCGACAACCAGCTCCGTGGCCGCTCCGGCCGCCAGGGCGACCCGGGGGAGAGCCGGTTCTTCCTCTCCCTCGAGGACGAGCTCATGCGGTTGTTCGCCACTGGGGCCATGAGCTGGGTGATGGGCAAGGCCCTCCCCGACGACGTGCCCATCGAGGCCAAGATGGTCACCAAGGCGATCGAGCGGGCACAGAACACCGTCGAGCAGCGCAACGCCGAGATCCGCAAGGACGTCCTCAAGTACGACGAGGTCATGAACGAGCAGCGCAAGGTGATCTACGCCCGGCGCATGCAGATCCTCGACGGTGAGGACCTCCGGGAGCGCACCGTCGAGATCGTGGGCAGCGCCATCGCCGGCCTGGTGGCGGGTTACGTGCCCGGCGACTACCAGGAGGAGTGGGATCTCGACGGCCTGGTCACCGAGGTGAAGCTCTACTACCCCACCAAGTTCACCGCCGAGGAGCTCACCAAGGCCGTCACTGCCGACGAAGTGGAGGACAGCCTGCTGGCCGAGGCTGTGGCTTTTTACGAGCAGCGCGAGCAGGACATCCCGGGCGGCGTCGACACCATGCGCGAGCTGGAGCGCTCGATCATGCTCCAGATCATCGACCAGAAGTGGCGTGAGCACCTGGCCGAGATGGACTACCTCCGGGACGGCATCAACCTGCGGGCCATGGGCCAGCAGGACCCGTTGGTGGCGTGGCAGAAGGAGGGCTTCGACATGTTCGGCCAGATGGTGGCCGGGATCGATGATGACTTTGTCCGCTACGTCATGCACGTCGAGGTCCTCGTCGACAGGCCGACCGAGCCAGAGCTCGACCGGGCGACCTACGTCGCCCCGAGCGACACACCGCAGGAGATGTCGTCCGGAGCGGCTGCCGCCGTGCCGGCCGGCGGCGGCGAGCAGCGGCAGGTCCCGGCCGCCGCCGACGAGGTCACCCAGGCACCCATCGTGCGGTCCGAGCACGAGAAGCTGGGCCGGAACCAGCCGTGCCACTGCGGCAGCGGCAAGAAGTTCAAGCTCTGCCACGGCAAGGCCTAGCCGGCCGGTGCGGGACTACAGCGACGATCTGGACGCGCTCGCCCGGCGGCTGGGCGAGGCCGACCGCTATCTCGACCTCGAGGGCAAGCGCAAGCGCCTGGGGGAGCTCGAGGTCGAGCTGGCCAAGCCCGACCTGTGGGACGACGCCGACCGGGCGAGGGCCGTGAGCACCGAGTTCGGGCGGGTCAAGGAGGATGTGAAGCTGCTCGACGGGCTGCGGGCCCGCCTGGAGGACGCCGAGACCCTCCACCAGCTGGCGGTGGAGGAGGCGGACGACAGCGTGGAGGCCGAGCTCATCGCTGTGCTGGAGGACCTGGAGCGCCGCCTCCAGGACCTCGACCTGCGCTCACTGTTCACCGGCGAGCACGACGAGGGCGACGCCGTGTGCGAGATCCACGCCGGCGAGGGCGGCACCGACGCCCAGGACTGGGCCGAGATGATGGTGCGCATGTACCTGCGCTGGGCCGAGCGCCGGGGCTTCGAGGTGGAGGTCGACGAGGAGACGGCGGGCCAGGAGGCGGGCATCCTGTCGGCCACCTTCATCATCCGGGGCCGCTACGCATACGGCCTGTTGTCGGGGGAGCGGGGCGTGCACCGCCTCTACCGGATCTCGCCCTTCGACGCCCAGGCCCGCCGCCAGACGTCCTACGCCGCGCTGGAGCTCACGCCGTTCATCGAGGACGTGTCCGACGAGGTGGAGATCGACGAGAAGGACCTGCGGGTCGACACGTACCGCTCGTCGGGGGCGGGCGGCCAGCATGTGAACGTCACCGACTCCGCCGTGCGCCTCACCCACCTGCCCACCGGCGTCGTGGTGTCCTGCCAGAACGAGCGCAGCCAGTTCCAGAACAAGGCCAAGGCCATGCAGATCCTGGCCGCCAAGCTGGCCGAGCGCCAGCGCCAGGAGCGCAAGGCCACCATGGACGCCCTGTCCGGCCCCCAGAGTCAGGTGTCCCGAGCCGGAAGCTTCATCCGGGGCTATGTCCTGGCGCCGTACCAGAAGGTCAAGGACGAGCGCACCGAGGTGGAGACGGGCAACATCCAGGCCGTCCTCGACGGCGATCTCGACGCATTCATGGAGGCCTACCTACGCTGGCGACGGGCCCAGGGGTAGCCTGAGGCTGCGCTTGGGGCTCTCCGGGGAGCCGCGGGCCCAACCCCTCCATGATCAAGCTCGACAACGTCACCAAGTCCTACAAGGGCTCCACCGTCGCTTTGCGCGAGTGCTCGGTGGAGTTGCAGAAGGGCGAGTTCGCGTTCCTCGTCGGCCCATCGGGTTCGGGGAAGTCCACCTTCCTGCGGCTGCTCACCAAGGAGGAGGAGCCGGACGGCGGCAAGATCTGGGTGGCCGGCAAGGACATCGGCCAGCTCAGCCATTGGAAGGTCCCGTACCTGCGCCGCAACATCGGCTGCATCTTCCAGGACTTCAAGCTGCTGCCCAACAAGTCGGTCTACGAGAACGTGGCCTTCGCCCTCGAGGTGATCGGCCGTCCCCGTCACGTGGTGGCGTCGCAGGTGCCTCAGATCCTCGACCTGGTCGGCCTGTCGAAGAAGACCGACAACAAGCCCACTGAGCTGTCGGGCGGTGAGCAGCAGCGGGTGTCCATCGCCCGCGCTTTCGTGAACCGCCCCCTGATCCTGCTGGCCGACGAGCCCACCGGCAACCTCGACCCCAACACAACCATGGGCATCATGCGCCTGCTCGACCGCATCAACCGCACCGGTACCACGGTGGTCATGGCCACCCATGACCAGGGCATCGTCGACTCCATGCGGCGCCGGGTCATCGAGCTCGACCGGGGAACGGTCGTGCGCGACCAGGCGCGCGGGGTCTACGGCTACGGAACATGAGCGCTGCGCCGCCCGTTGACGCCGGCGAGGCGACGGCGTTCTTCCGCCGCCAGCTCGTGCTGGTGGCGGTGGCGGGCGGCGTCGTCCTCGCGGCCGTGGTGGTGGTCGGCGCCGTCATGGCGGGCGGTCACGACGCCGCCAACGCCGCCCACGCCGCCCTACGGCCATCCGCCGACGGCCGCGGCATTACCGCTGTATCACCGCTGGCCGAGTCGTCCCGCGCCGCCGTGTGGGCGGCCGTGGCCGCCCTGCTCGCCGTCGCTGCCGTGCTCACCGTGGCCGTCGTCCACGTGGTCCGCGTGGCCAGATTCGCCGTGTCCACCCGCTGGGCGGGCGGGGACACGTTCCGCAACGATGCCGCGTCCCCCGACGTGGCCCGGGAGGCTTGCTGACCGATGGCCCTGAGCGTCGACTACGTGGTGCGGGAGACGGCCAGCAACCTTCGCCGCAATCTGCTCATGACGGCGGCGGCGGTGCTCACCGTGGCCGTATCGCTTTCACTGGTCGGGGGAGCGCTCTTGTTGAAGCAGGGCGTCTCCAAGGCCAGCCTCCAGTGGCGGGGCGGGGTGGAGCTGTCGGTGTTCATGCTGCCCGAAGCCACGCCCGCGCAGAACGAGGCAGTCGAGCGGGAACTGTCCCAGATGCCCGAGGTGAAGAAGTTCTCCTTCGTGGACCAGGCGGAGGCGTTCACCGAGTTCAAGGAGATGTTTGCCAACTCCCCCGACCTGGTGGAGAGCGTCGAGGCCAAGGACCTACCGCCGTCGTACCGGGTGGTGCCCAAGCGGGCCGAGCTCGTCGATGTGGTGGGCGGCCGGTTCGAGAAGCGCCCGGGCGTGAAGGAAGTCGTGTTCGCCCGTGACGTGGTGGACACGCTGCTCAAGGTCACCCGGGCCCTGCAGATCGGCATCGTGTCGGTGGCGGGCGTCCTCCTGCTGTCGGCCGTGCTGCTCATCCTGAACACCATCCAGATGGCGATCTTCGCCCGCCGCCGGGAGGTGGCGGTGATGAAGCTGGTGGGCGCCACCAACTGGTTCATCCGGATCCCGTTCATGCTGGAGGGCATGGTGCAGGGCATCGTGGGCGCCACCGCCGCCTTCGGTGTCGTCGCCCTGGTTCGCAACCTGCTGGCCGGCGCCGTGGGCGCCAACACGCTGGGGAACCAGCTGCTCCCGCCCGCCAGCGACGTGATCGGCACCGGGCTGTTCGTCCTCTTTGCAGGAGCGGCCATCGGCGCCGTGGGCTCGGCCTTCGCCGTGCGCCGCTTCCTCGACGTCTAGGCAGGTCGCTCCCACCAGGGCCTGACAAGTTCCCCGTTCCCGTCGGTCCGCCCTCAAGGTGGCTGCCGGGCGGTCGATCACAACACGGATGACCCGGCGCGTCCTGCTTTCTGTGCTGGCCGTCTGCCTCCTCGTCGCTGCGCCGGGACCGGCGCCGGCCGGCGCTACCGCGCCCGTGGCGGCCGACCCTGCGTCCGTCGCCCAGGCCGCCCAGCCCGTCCAGGGCAAGGCCGCCGCCCCTCCCGCGGCGGGCACCACCCGCACCGGCCAGGTCGAGCGCCAGGCCGACATCAAAGACGAGCTGCGCACACTGCGCGAGGAGGTGTCCGAGGCCTCCGAGGAGGAAGCCGACCTGCTCAACCGCCTCGACGAGGTGCAGGACCGCAGGCGGGCCCTCGACGCCAGGGTCGCCGAAGTCGACCGCCAGGCGGCGGCCATGGAGACCGAGGCCCACGCCGCCGAAGCCGCCTTGGAGGCGGTGCAGTCGGAGTTCGTGCAGGCGCAGACGCAGCTGATCATCGAGAACGAGGCGCTGGCGGGTGAGCACAGGAAGCTGCGCGACCGGGCGGTGGCCGCCTACATCGCCAACCCGTCGTCCAACGCAGCCGAGCTCATGCTCCGAGCCAAGGACCTGCGCCAGATCGCCGCCACCGCCGGTTACTTGCAGGCCGTGGTCGAGGTGCAGGCCAAGGCGGTCGACCGTTACACCGCACGCCGTGACGCCACCGATGCGTTGCGGGCCTCGGTGGAGGTTCAGAAGGACGCGGCCATGCGCCAGCGCGACATCGTGGTCAACCGGCTGGCCGATCTCGAGGCGGTCGTCGCCGAGCAGCAGCAGGTCCGCCGGGAACTGACCGGCGAGGAGGCGCAGCACGCCGCACTGCTGGAGGAGGTCCGCCGGCGCCGGGCCGACTTCGAGGTGGCGATCGCCTCGCTGAAGGCGGAGTCCGCCACGGTAAGTGCCCTGCTGAAAGGACTGCCGGTGGGTGTCGCCGGCCTCGCACGCCCGGGCTCCGGGGTACTTGCTGCGCCCGTGGCCGACGCCGTCACGTCACTGTTCGGCCCCCGCGTCCACCCCATCTTCGGCGACGTCCGAAATCACGACGGCGTCGACTTCGGTGCTGTCATGGGAACGCCCATCCGCGCCGCGGCGGCCGGCACGGTCGTCGCCGCCGGTCCGCGCGGCGGGTACGGCAACGCCACCATCATCGACCACGGCAACGGGCTGGCCACGATGTATGCCCACCAGAGCGAGACGTTCGTGGTGGCCGGCGCGACCGTCACCGCCGGCCAGGTCATCGGCGCCGTCGGCTCGACCGGTTTCTCGACGGGGCCCCATCTCCACTTCGAGGTCCGCCTGTCCGGCGTGCCGGTGGACCCGCTGCTCTACCTGGCGTCCTGACCTTCCGAACCGGCCCGCCCACCGGCCCCGGTTTCTCGGTACGGAAACGCCCGACAGGCGTCAGTTCCCGCACCGAGAATGGAAGGAGACGCTCGGTACTCCAGGTTTGCCGCGCTCAGAATTCGGGGACGTTCCTGTGCAGACCGGGAGCACCCGGGGGACCGTTCAGGACATAACAGGAGGTCGTTTCCATGGGTATCGGTGTCAGCGTTTTCCTCATCGCAGTGGGCGCAATCCTCGCCTTCGCCCTCAACTACACGGCCGAGGGCATCAACCTCGACACCGTCGGTATCATCCTCATGATCGTCGGTGGCATCGGCCTGCTGGCGTCGATGCTCTTCTGGAGCAGCATGAGCCCCTACGGCCGTGGTGGCCGGGACGAGGTCGTCGTCCGCGACCGCGAGATCGTCTGACGATCCCAGTCATCGATCCCGGTCGATACTCGAATCGGAAATGGCCGCCCTGCGGGGCGGCCATTTTCGCGGTACACCCACGTTTACGGGCTCTCGATGAAGATGCACTCACCAGGGCAGTCCTCGGCCGCGTGCACGACGTCGCGTTCTCGACCGTCGGGCACGCTGGCGAGACCGTCGGACATGCCGGGATCGTTGCGCACCACGTCACCGTCGCGCACGTAGGCGATGCCGTCCTCGAGTAGGAGGAAGACCTCCGGGCAGTGATCGACGCAAAGTCCGTCGCCTGTGCACAGGTCCTGGTCGATCCACACGGTCAGTGCCACCGCCCCATCCTGCCAGCAACGGGCAAGCTTCATACGGCGGCGGCCGCTCCATGGGGGTGTGGACACCGCGTCCGGACGCGCCGTGCCGCCCGGAGCAGCCCCCCGAGGAGATCGAGCCGGACCGCCGCTCTCCAGGATGAGATCGGGCTAACGATCGGGCCTTTACAGGTCGAAGTATCTCTGACCGGGCTCCCACGACCCTGATCGGCCCGGTGCGTGGAGGGCGGTACGTGCTTTCCAGACTGACAATACGAACCCGGCTGCTCGTGGTGGCAGCCGTGCCGGCGGTGGCCATGGTGGCGGCGACGTTCCTGTTGCGATCAGGAGCCCCTGCTCCGAAAGCCATGCTCGCCACAGCCGTGACAGGGGTGGGTGTCGTCGCCGCCCTCGCACTTGCGATGTCGGTGGCCCGCTCCATCACAGCGCCCCTGGCCAAGATGGGTGACGCGGCCGAGCGGGCGTCCCACCTGCAGAACCTAGTGGAGGCGCTGCGCCGCCCCGGAGGCAACGACAAGGACCTGGCCCTGACCCCGGTCGGCCTCCCGCCGGGCGGGGAGATCGGCAGCGTGGCCCGGGCTTTCGACGAGTTCCAGGGGGCAGCCGCGCGCCTCGCCGTCGGCCATGCCGCCCTCCTGAACAAGACGGTCGCCGAGAAGGGCACAGTCGAGGTCTTCGTCAACCTGGCCCGCCGTATGCAGGGCCTGGTCGACCATCAGATCGAGTTCCTCGACGGCCTGGAGGCCGAGGAGCAGGACCCGGACACGCTCGAGAACCTCTTCCGACTCGACCAGCTCGCCACCCGCGTCCGCCGCAACGCCGAGAGCCTCCTCACCCTGGCCGGCGCAGCTTCGGTGCGGAGTTGGGAGCGGCCCCTCGCCATGTCCGACGTCATCCGGGCCGGCATGGCCGAGATGGAGGACATCGACCGCGTGGACCTTCTGCTCGACGACAGCGCAGCCATGCTCGGCAACGTCGCCGCCGACGCCGCCCACCTCCTGTCCGAACTGCTCGAGAACGCAACCCGCTGGTCGGCCCCCGACACGCGGGTCGAGGTGAGCGGCACGCCCGCCGCCGGCGGCTACGCCGTCACCATCGAGAACCGCGGCATCGGCATGACGGAGGGCGCGTTGGCCGAGGCCAACCACATCCTCACCGGCCCGCCCCTGGCCGAGGCGACCGTGGCCCGGTCGCTCGGCCTGGTCGTCGCCGGCCGCCTGGCCCGTCGCCTGGGCATCGTGGTGCGTCTGACCTCGGCCGGCACCGCGGGCATCGTCGCCAAGGTGCTCGTGCCGCCCACCCTCATGGTGGCCGCAGACGACACCATCGGGCCCGACGAGGTGGCCGCCGGTGCCGCCCGCGCCCTTCCCTTCGCCCTCGCCCGCCAAGAGAAGCGGGCCCGCATCTGCTTGCAGCGCAGGCGTGGGCCCCGCCCGGTGCCCGGCTCGCAGCAGGCAGGCGAAGCGACCATCACCCAGCTACCGGAGCCTCACCGAGTTGATGCGCCTGCACCCGTGGAGCCCGAGCCCGGGTCTCACTGGCTCGACGCGATGCCGGACGAGGGCGAGTGGCGGGCCGCCGACACAGAGTCCCACCGGACCGACGCCCCGGCGCCGGCCGGGCCGGCCTGGTCCGCCGCTGAGGTGGAGTGGCCGGCCGCCGAGCAGTCGTGGTCACCCGCCACCAAAGGGTCGCCGGCTGGCGAGTACTCGTGGCCGGCGGACTCGGTCGTCGGCGAGGTCCCGGCCGACGACGGGTCGACGCCCGCCTTGGAGGGCACCGCCGCCGTCGAACCGGTCGCCCCGGTGGAGCCCGAGCTACCCGTGCGTGGGCCCGCCGCCCCGGCGGCACGGCAGCAGGGGAGGGTGACCGACGTGCCGGCGCTGCCCGTGCGACCGCGCCACCAGGCGCCCGTCGCCGAGCCGGTCGCGGCCGCACCGGCGGTGCGGGAGCCCGTCGTGGCCGCCGGTCCGCCGCCCGTTCCAGAGCCGCCGCCCGTTCCAGAGCCGCCGCCCGTTCCAGAGCCGCCGCCCGTTCCAGAGCCGCCGCCCACCCCCGAGCCCCCGCCGTCGATCCGGCCCACGCCGTCGGTACGCCCGGCCCGGTTCGCCGCAGCCCCCCGGTCACTCGCCGGCGCTGCGCCGCAACGGGCGGCCGTGCCGTCCGCAGGGGCCAAGGAGGACGAGTATCGCCGCCATCTGGAGCGGGCAACGGCCGCCGGACTGGTCCGACGGGTACCGAAGGCCTCCCTGCCGAAGGACACCGGCGGCGGCGCCCAGCGGGCGCCGAGGACCGGTGGCGGCGCACCCGTCGCCGAGCGTCTTCCCGACGAGGTCCGGAGCCTGCTCTCGAGCTACCGCTCCGGTGTGCAGCGAGAAAGGGCCGGCGGCCCGGGTGACGACCAGCGGACCACAACGCCCGGGGAGCAGCCGTGAGCGACGCAGAAGGTTCTCGGAACATCGACTGGATGCTGACCACCTTCGTCCGGAAGGTGCCCGGCATCCAAGAGGCCGTGGTGGTGTCCTCCGACGGGCTGCTGCTGGCCTTGTCGCCCGGGCTGGGCCGGTCCGACGCCGACCGCTTGGCCGCCGTGGCCTTCGGGCTCACCGGTCTGGCCTATGGCGCCGTCGGTTCCCTCGGTGGCGACAAGGTGAACGAGATCATCGTCGAGATGGAGCACGGCTTCCTGCTCGTCACCTCGATCAGCGACGGAAGTCTCCTCGCCATCCGGTCGTCGTCCGAGTGCGACATCGGCCTGGTGGGCTACGAGATGGCCCTGTTCGTCCGCCGGGCCGGTGCCATGCTCACCCCGGGCCTCCGGACTGAGCTCCAGCGGGCGCTCCCGGGATGATCCGGCCGTCGAGATGAGCAACTCCGGCCGGCTCGTAGGCCCTACGCCATCACGGGCGGTCGCACCCCGTCGTGCTCCTTGAAAGGGTCCTCTATGGCATTCGAGCGCTCTGACGGTTCGCCGAGCGGGTCCGGCGCCCCGATTCCGGTCAAGATCGTCGTGGCCGGCGGGTTCGCCGTCGGAAGACGACCTTCGTCGGCGCCATCTCCGAGATCCAGCCGCTCACCACCGAGGCGGCGATGACCGACGCCAGCGCCGACATCGACGACGCCGACCAGGCGGTGAGGAAGACCACCACCACCGTGGCCATGGACTTCGGCCGCATCACCCTGGCCGCCGACCTCCGGCTCTACCTGTTCGGCACCCCGGGCCAGACCCGCTTCTGGTTCGTGTGGGACGACCTGGTGGCGGGCGCCATCGGCGCCGTCGTGCTGGTCGACACGAGGCGGGTGGCCGACTGCTTCCCGGCCGTTGACTACTTCGAGAACTGCGGGCTGCCGTTCATCGTGGCCGTGAACCGTTTCAACGGTGTGGCCGCCCACCGCGAGGCCACCGTGCGCGAGGCGCTGGCCCTCAGCGACGGCGTGCCCATCGTGTTCACCGACGCCCGCGAGCGGTCCTCGGTCAAGGAGACCCTCGTCTCCCTCGTGGAGCACGTGCTGGCCGGCGCCGCCTGACGCGGTCCGGCCGCACTCCTTTCGCGGATCAGGTCTGCTTGGCGGCTTCGCGCGCCTGGTCGCGTTTCTCCTGGGCGACTACCCGGCTGCGGGCTATGGCCGGTGCCCGTGCGCCCGGGGGCGTGATCAGCTCGTCGAGGAGTCGGCGGGTGGCGTCAGCGATCTCCGCCACGGCCCGCTCGAACACGGCCTGATTGGCTTTCGACGGCGAGCGGTGGCCGCTGACCTTTCGCACGAACTGCAGGGCCGCCGCCTCCACCTCCTCGTCGGTCGCCTCGTCCTCACCACGCAGGGTCACGATGCTTCGGCACATGGGTAACGTTCGCACAGTCCCTGCCGCGAGGGGTCGTTCCGCGCCGAACCCGGTTCGTTCTACGTGGACGTGGCGGGAATCGAACCCGAGGATCGCCTTTCCCGTCGCCCCTGGGTCAGAGGCCAAAAAGCACCTTGAGCTGCGGCGATGGCGTGACTCTTGGTGACCCCGGGTTACCCCTGGTGACCCTGTTTTCGTGTCGTTTTCGTGTCGCGCGTGTCCCGGAATGCGTCGGTCATGCTGACCGCCACAGGTTGCTCTTACCCAGGAGCACATTACGGCGGACGAATTGCGGCGGGGCAGTCGCCGCTTCCCGAGCCCGCATGCGCGGGGTGCCTGGTGCGTGCCAAGGAGTGGGGAGTGCCGGGACTGTGTCCGACCATCTAGGCCGCGGAAGACCAGCGTCGTCGGCGAGTTTCTCGGCAATGGCGGCAAGGAGGTTGTCGACGCGTGCGTCCCCAGTGCGCACTGGGGGATCACCGACTGCATCGCGGATGAGGTCGTTGTGGGTGATCAACCAATCGACCAGGCCCCGGAGCCTGGTCCAGTCGAGCCCATCAACATCTGGTCGATCGGCGGCGACCGCGGCCAGGGTCCGATTGTCTGTGGGCCGTCCGCTGGCGACAAGGAGGCGTTGTCCGGCGGCGGCCGTGATGCGCGCCAACATCGTGACCGTCGGATCCATCTCCCCAGACTCGATGCGCACGATCGTCGACCTGGTACACCCGGCGCGCCGCGCCAAGGCACGCTGCGACAGACCGCTCTCGGATCTCACTCGAGCGACGAGCTCCTGAGGTGTACTCATTGTGGAAGCATATATGCTACCGCGCGTGAACCCGCCTCGGGCCTGGCCAGCAATGATCCGCCGGCCGGCCGGGCCCAAAGTGGGGAGCCCAGAATGTGCGGTCTGCCCACGTAAAATTGTCAAAGGGCTCGAAGGACGCCAACTGGAGAAGGTCGCTCACGCGCTTGAGAGCACCTGGTCCCCCCACCTAGCGCAGCCTTCGGCCGCTACCAAACGTTCTCCCACCTGTACACTTCCTGCGGTCACGCCCGGTCTCTACGGGCCGCCCAAAGGAGGAGACGTGCCCCTGTTCATGGATGTTCACCATAAGGTCGACGGGCATCGCTGATGCCCGTCGCCGGTGCGCACCAGAAGGACCTTGAGGTTCAGGAGAAGCACGGCGTCAACTATCTGAAGTACTGGTTCGACGAGAGTTCCGGCAAGGTCTTCTGCCTCGTCGAGGCCCCGAACGCCGAGGCGGCCGCCTCGGTCCACCGCGAGGCGCATGGGTTGGTTGCCGACGACATCACCGAGGTACAAGAGGGTTCCTGACCGCGATCGAGTCAGGATTTCTGGACATGGCGATCTCTACGTCTTCTTCGACTCGTCCGTAGGGTTCTTGCTACGTGGCCTGGTTCCACGGTAGACGACGACGATCTTCCTGAAGGTCGACCACCTCGCCCGGTCGAGCCTTTTCGGTTGCTTCGCGGTGCGCAGACGTGGGCCGTCCCGGCAAGGAGGTCGAAACGCTGGACGCGCAGTCCGCACAGCTCGCTTGGGCGCATGCCGGTGAGCACACGAGGACCAGAACGGCCAGGCGGTAGTCCTCCCTGGTGTGCTCCACGAGTCGGAGGAGCTGATCGAGAGGAAGGATCTGGTCCTGGGGTCAGGGCCAGCGGTTACAACGCTGTGACCAGGGCTTTTACAGCCAGAACGTCGTGGAGGTGGCGGGAATCGAACCCGCGGATCGCCTTTCCCGTCGCCCCTGCTCAGAGGCCAAAAACCAACTCTGACCTGCGGTGATGGCGTGACCGTTGGTGACCCCGGCTGACCCCTCTTGACCCTGTTTTTGTGTCTTTTTCGTGTCGCGCGTGTCCTGTGTGTGTCATGACTGCCCCTAGAAATAGCAATAGAGTTCGGAATAGCACCGGGTTGTCAAGAAGGTGGCCGTGCCTGACGGCACCCCAGTCGTGCTCTGCCGCCCCGCTGTCCATGACCGCATCTACGCCGACTGTCGCGCCATTCTGCTTCCACCACTTTGCGTGGTACCCGGTGTGGCCGCGCCGACCGGGTGCGTTCTCCCGTGGCCGTCTCATGCGGTAGGAAGAGACTGGCGGTCGGCGGAGCCCTCCTCCGTGCCATGACAGAGGTGTGATCCTCGGCCGGCCGACACGCTCCTTCTCGGTCCGGCTCACACGTACAATCTGGCATGGCGACGACACTCCGGCTCGATGAGGATCTTGCTGCAACGGTCGAGCGAGCGCGTCAGCTTGCTGCTGCCACCGGGGAACTGTTGGCCAGGGACGCTCCGCCGTTCAGGTCACCGATACCCCCTCAGGTCGGAGCGGCAGTGGGCGAGTTGTTGCGGGACGGCACCTATGCGGATGCCGTTGCTCGCGTCGCCGCCCACGATCCTGACCTCGCCGACCAGTAGCCGTCGTCGCCGTGGTTATCGTCGACGACCACCATCTGTTCGCCGTACTCGCCGGGCATGCCCCTCCCGAGTTGCAAACAGAGGCTGTGTTCACGACATCGTGTTGGTACTACCGACTGGCGCGGGCCGTTCATGACCAAGGTTTCACCGGCGCGCTCTCCCGCCAGGTTGACGCTTTGGACCCAGGCGGCCGCCAGCTCGTAGTCGATCAGATTGACGAACTTCCGGCCGCGATCGGCCTGCTGTCAGCGCGGGCGCTCGTTCCGGTGATGGCGAAGGTCGCCGGAACGGTCCAGCTGAACCTCTTGGCCGCCGAGGCGGTCAGCGCAGCCGTCATCCTCGACGCAGGGCTGCGCGTCGTTGCCTCGTCCCCTCATCTGCAGACGGCGTGTGAGAGGCTCGGCATCGAACTGCTTGTGGCGCCCACCTCGTGAACCAGGACACTGGGCAGCGCTGCAGTTCGGTTAAGTGACGACGCCGTCTGGGACCGCCAGGCCCGCTCCACCGTCGCCGGGCAGTACATGGGCCCGACCCGCTGGCAAGGATCGCTGCCCGGTCGAACAGGAACGCGTCGGTCATGCTGACCGCCACAGGTTGCTCCTACCCAGGAGCACATTACGGCGGACGAACTGCGTGCGGGGCAGTCGCCGCTTCCCGAGCCCGCATGCGCGGGGTGCCTGGTGCGTGCCAAGGAGTGGGGAGAGCCGGGACGGTGTCCGTCCATCCACGCTCGTGACCGAGCTGGCCTGAAACGGCCGATCACCTGGGTTTGGGCTGGCCGAGCGGGTCGACTCGTCAGTAGGCGCAAACGGTGGCGCGGACCCCGGTCCAGGTGGCCCGGTCTGTGGGTCAGGCGACTCGGACTGCCTGCTCGTGCAGCGCGTCCGGGGCCAGATCGGCGCCGTTCGGCCACACAACCGTACCGATATCCGGATCGACGGAGACCTGGGCGAAGAAGAGCTGGTCTCGCAATGGCTCGAAGACGGGACCGAGCTGGCCACTGAGCTTCTCCGTGAGGTCGACGTCAGACTCCAGCCCGTCGGCGAAGGTCAGCCGAAGGCGATAGCCGCCGAGGTGCTCGACGGTCCGGATCTCGTACGAAGCGCTCATGGGAGTGGATCAATGCTAGCCAACGGTTCCTCATCCTCCGCTCGCCTCCAGTCCTCTGCAAGCTCATCTCGATGAAGCGCAGCCCACTCCTGCACGAGGGCGAGCGCCCGCCGGGGAAGGGAGCCGTTCAGCACGACGCTGGTTGCGATCACGATCTGGGCTTGATGTTCGCCGTACTTGGCATGAAAGTGCGGAGGCGGGTGGTCGTCGTAGTACATCGCGATGACGATGCCGTAGAACGCCGAGATCCGAGGCACTCGCTCAGTGGTTCCCCGGTCGCCGACGACGACCTTCCTGAAGGTCGACCACCTCACCCGGTCGAGCCTTCTCGGTTGCTTCGCGGTGCGCCTCTTCCAGCTGCGCCGTGAGACGGTCCTGCACTCCCTCGAACAGGTGGCCGTATCTCCGGAAGGTCGTCAGGACATCAGCGTGGCCGAGTCGCTCCTTGATGGCCAGTGGGCTGACCCCCATGTCGATCAGCTGGGATGCATGGGCGTGGCGCAGGTCGTAGGTCCGGAAGTCCTCGGGGAGCCCTGCGGCCCGCAGCGCCGGAACCATGACGTGCTTGCGAAGAAAGTCACGGTTGAGCGGGTTCCCCTTCACCCCGACGAACACGTAGTCGTCCCCCTTGAGCGGCCGTCCGAGCTGCGCCGCCCGGCGCGCCAGATGCTCGGCCAGGTGGTCGCAGATGAATCGGAGGAGCGGCACGACTCGCTCCTGGTCCGTCTTGGTGGTGCCGGCCACGAGCTTGCTACCCACCGGCGTGAGGGTCTCGCAGACGTGAACCGTCCCGGCAAGGAGGTCGAAACTCTGGACGCGCAGTCCGCACAGCTCGCTTGGGCGCATGCCGGTGTACACGAGGACCAGAACGGCCAGGCGGTAGTCCTCCCTGGTGTGCTCCACGAGTCGGAGGAGCTGATCGAGAGGAAGGATCTGACCGTGTTGGCGGACGACCTTGATCCTGCGGCCGGCGGCGGGATTCTCTCGGATGACCTTTGCCCGCTGGGCGCCCTGCATGACGAGTGAGAGCACGGACAGACAGTCGCGGACGGTCTTCGGGGCGAGGCCACGGCGGAACAAGGCGACCATGAACGACTCCACGTCTTGGTAGTCGATGTCGACGATCGACCGTCCGCCGAAGTAGGGGCGGAGCTGGAGGCGCAGGATCTGGCGATAACGCCGGGCGGTTGTCGGCGCGAGACGGATGAGGCTGTCCTCGTAAGAATCTGCCCACTCGTCGAAGCGTGTCCGCCGGAGTTTCGGATCGAGCCAGTCGCCGCGGTGAATGTCGGTCGTGGTCGTGGCGAGGAACGGCTCGGCGTCCATTCGTCTGGCGAACGTCCTGCTCCGCGATCGACCGTTCGGGTCCCGGTACCTCGCTCGCCACCGGCCGCTCGCCTGCTTGTCAACGGAACTCATGTGCGCACCCTTCGCGATCTGATGCCCGCCGGCCGCACGGTACGCCCGCCAGCGGGTCGTCGGACACGGTCGAAGCCCTCGACATCCGGCCCGCATCGCGCCCCATCACGCCTTCCTCCTCGTCGTGGCCCTCGTCGTCTTCTTCGCCGCCTTTGCGGGCCGTCTGGCGGGAGCCGTGGCTTCTGCGGGATCAGTCTGATCGTCACCGGCGCCACCAGCCTTGCCGTCTCCGGCCCCGGCCGCCGCCTCGGCGTCCAGCATGCGCAGATAGGCGGCCACGGGGTCGTCGTCCCAGCCCCCGCTCGGCTCCGCTATCAACCGGGGCGGCAGGCTCAGGTCGCCGGGGTCGATGTCGAGGTCCTTGGCCAGAGTCAGCTTGGAGATGGACTCGAGGTCCTCCAGGCGGTTGGCCAGCGCCCGCAGCCAGCGCTGCCAGGAGCCGAGCTCGGAGAAGGCGTGGCGCACCAGGGCGGCCACCCGCTGGTCGGCCAACGCCTTGATCCGGGACTGCGCCTTGGTGAGCATCCCGTCGCTCGGGAGGTTGGACACGAAGGCGTCGAGGCGCATGGCCTGGTCGGCCTGCTGGCGTTCGTCGCCGAAGACCAGGTCGACCAATAGGGCCAGGCTCTCGCCGAAGCGGGGGGCATCGGGCACCACCAGGCGGGCGGGCAGTCCGGGGGCGGCCATGGCCGGCGGGGGCAGGAAGAACCACGTGACCGGCACGTCGTAGGTGCGGGCGAAGGCCACGATCTCATCGGCGGTGAAGTTGCGCACCACCGCCCCGGCCACCGACCGCTCGGCCTGGGACACGCTGGCCTTGGACCACCGCACCCCGAGGTAGGGCTCCATGGCCTCCGCCGCCTGGTCCTGGGTCCAGCCCTTGCGGTCGCGGGCGAAGGCCAGGTTGTAGGCCACGACCTGATTGGGGGTCAGGCCGTGGAACAGCGCAAGCGGATCAGGGAGCTCCGGCGTCGGTCTTTTGCGTACCACCGAGTGTCCTCCCGTGTCCTGGCGTGTCCGTGAGTATCAACACGTCTACGCACTTCCAATGTACCATTTGACAGAGGAACTACACCGGCGTAACTTCGACCCGTGGCCCGCCGGCCCCAGCTGTCCGAAGGCGCATTGTCGCCTCCCTCCGTCGGCGATGGTGGCACGACCGCCCGCCGGGGGATCGTCGCTGCCCCGCGCCCGACGCCGGGGCGGGGCCGCTACTTCACCATCCCCCAGGCCCTGGAGGCCTACCCCGGTGTGTTGACCGAGCGCCTCATCCGCCGGCTGGTGGCCGAGCGGCGCATCGCCCACACCTACGCCGGTCGGCGCATCGTGCTGGCCGAGGCCGACATCGAGGCCTACCTGGAGGCCAACCGCCACGAACCGCTGGCTCGTCGCCATGCCGGGCACGTTCGGCCGGCGTGAGCGCGGACGTCCTGCTCGTGATCGGCCCGGCCAGCCGGGAGCTGCGCCGCACGCTGCGCCCCATCGAGTGGGTGGTGCTGGAGGACGTGGCCCTCGATGCCCGGCGCGACGACGACGGCGTCCTGGTGGCGTCGACCAGCGCCCGACAGGTGGCCGAGCACCTGGGCTTGACACCCGGCGCTGTGGCCCGGGCCCTGGTCTGTGCGCCACCGACGCCCGCTTCACCGAGGCCAAGGTTGTCGAGCGCATCTGTGCCGCCTCGTCCGGGCGCCTCACCACCGAGCAGATCCTGGACCTGGCCAGCGACTTCCTGGCCTCCGAGCACGTCGTGCGCCTGGTGCCCGACACCAACGAGGCACGCCGACGTCCACCCCAGTGGTTGACCGTCGCCCACCGGGCCCTGGAGAACACCGTCCTCGACCACCTGGGAACCCTGGTCGACACCCCCGTCGCCGCCGTCGCTCCCGATCTGGTGGAGCAGGCCCTAGTGGCCGAGGGACGCCTGGGTCCCGACCAGGAGGCGGCGGTGCGGGCCCTGTGCGGCCCCGGCCCCGCCCTGCGATCGCTGATCTCCCCCGGCGGCTACGGCAAGACCACCGCCGTGCACGCCGGAGCGGCCGCCGCCACCGCCGCCGGACGACCGGTGCTGGGCCTCGCCACCACCAACCAGGCCGTCGCCGGCCTGCGCTCGGTGGGCATCTCCGCCACCACCATCGCCCGCCTGCGCCTCGACCTCGCCGACCGTCCCCTGGCCCCGGGCACCGTCGTCATCCTCGATGAGGTGTCGCAGGTCTCCACCCGCGACGCCGCCGTCGTCGTGGGGGCGGTGGTCAACACACCGGGGGCCCAGCTGTGGTGCCTGGGTGACCCGAGGCAGTCCCAGGCCGTCGGAGCCGGCGGCCTGGCCGCCGAGGTGGCCCGCCTGGGGGAGGCGGGGTTCATCCCCGCCCCCGCTCTGGTGGTCAACCGCCGCCAGCGCGACGCCGTGGATCGCATGGCCCTGGCCGAGTTGCGGGCCGGCCACGCCGGGGCCAGCCAGGCCATCCGCACCGAGGCGGGTTGGGAGCACGAGGAGGACGACACGCCGCTCGCCACCCGGGAGGCCATGGCCGAGGCGGTGGCGGCCGACGTGGAGAGCCACGGTGCGGCGAACGTGGCCGCTCTCGCCGTCAGCCACGCCGACTGCGAGGACATCGCCGACCGCATCCGGGCCCGACTGGCCGCCGCCGGAACCATCGACGGCGAGTCGCTGACCGGGCCGGGCTGGGGGAGCGGCGCCCAGCCCAGCTACGCCCGGGGCGACCGGGTGCTCCTGCACACCAAGCCGGGACCAGCCGGCCTGCACAACGGCTCCACCGGCACGGTGGTGGCGGTGGACGACCACGGCCTGCGGATCGCCTTCGACACCGCAGGCGAGGTGACCCTGGCCCAGGCGTTCGTGGCCGGTCGGCGCCGCGACGGCAACCCGAACCTGTCCCACGCCTGGTGTCGCACGGTCGAGGGCGCCCAGGGCGGGACGTGGGAGGCGGTCCACCTGCTGGGCACGGCGTCGCTCGACGCCCTGGTGGGCTACACCGGCCAGAGCCGGGGACGAGCACCGACCCACACCTGGAACACCCGGCCGCTGGCCGTGGCCGACCACGGCGGGCAGCTGGCCGACGAGCGCAGCGCCACCGAGGTGGTGCTGGGCGGTCTCAGTCGCGAGCCGGTGACCACCTTCGCCGCCGCCGACGACCCCTGGATCGTCCACGCCCGCCTCAGCGCCGAGCGCGACGAGCACCTTGGCGTCCTGGCCGGCGCACCGCCCGACCCGGGCAGGTCCCTCGACCAGGAACGGGCGAGAGCGGAGCGGGACGTGCGCATCCTCACCAGGGCGAACGAGGAGCTGGAGCGGGCCGAGGCCCGGCTCGGCGCCTTCGGTCCTCTGAGCGGCCTGCGCCGCTCCGCCCGTGCCGAGCGTAGCCAGGCCGAGCAGGCCCTGACCCAGGCCAGGGACCGGCTGGACGCGGCCCGCGCCAACCGGCGGGTGAGCGAGCACCGGGTGGGCGAGCTGGAGGCGGCAGCGGCCAGGCGGGCCCGCTTCGACGCCGACAACGCCTGGCGGGTGGAGCGAATCGCCGCCATCGACGCCGAGCTGAACCGCCACTGGGCCACCGCCACCCTGGCCGCCGTGCGCCAGGACGACCCGCTGGCCTTCGGCATCGAGCGTCTCCGCGCCGCCCGGGCCACCTACGCCGCCGACCTCGACGCCTACCGGGCCAGCCTGCCGCCCGACAGTACCGGCATCGCCGCCGAGGCGAAGCGCCAGCTGGCGGCCCGGGAGCAGGACCTGCGGGAGGCCCGCTACGGCGTGGAGGACCGTCGCCGCCAGTTGGCGATGGCGTCCGAGCGCCACTTTGGCCGGCGGGACAAGGGAGGGGTCGTGGCGGCACGGAGCGCGCTGCAGCGGGCCGAGGATGCCGCCGCGTCGGCCGTCGATGCCGAACGGGTTGCCCGCCTGCGCCTTGACGATGCACTGTCAAACGAGCGCAGGCGGACCAAGGCGCTGGCCGACACCGAGCCCCAGCGGGTGGAGCTGACCGAGGCAGTGGCCGAGTTCGACGCCGCCCTCGACGACACCCGGGCAGCACGGGTGGCCGACCTCGCAGCCGAGGCGATCGTCCCCGCCCACCTGGTGGCCGTGCTGGGTGAGCCGCCCACCGACCCGGGCGCACGCCAGGCGTGGTCCGGGTTGGCCGGGCGCATCGAGTCCTACCGCGACCGCCATCCCGAGGCGTTCGGCCACGAGGGCGACGGGGACGTCATGGCCGCCATCGGACCTCGCCAGGTCGAACGCTGGATGTCCGACCCCGAGTGGGACGACCTCGCCGGCCAACTCCGCCACGGTCGCGCCGTGGTGGCGGCGGCCTCCGAACTTGCTGGAGCGATGGGTGTCGGCCCGGGACAAGCCGAGGCGCTCTCATGGTCCGAGGTCCTCGATCAGGCAGTCGCGCTCGCACAAGCGCACAGCCGGATGGCTCAGCGAGGACTTGAACGGGACGGTGGCCTGGGCTGGGCTTGTAGCGGACCGGTCATCCGCACGCCAAGCGGCGTCCCCACATGGCCGGTGCCCGGGCGTCGGCGCTCGGTCAGCGTGGTGTCATGGCCCGATCAGTGTTGCTACCACCACTTTCGGACCCGCGGGCCGGCGAAGTCGCCGGGCGCACCGTCGCCTCCCGGGTGGGCACAGGCGCCGCCTGGAGATGCGTCTCCTACGACGCCCGGGGCCGGCCCACCAGCCGCTCCGTCCCCCCCACCGTGCCGGCCCGCACGGTGAGCTACAACTGGGCGGTGGGCAACAACCCGCTGGTGAACGCCGTGTCTGACCCGGTGTGACGCGGGCCCCGGATAGTGGTCCACCTGTTGTGGGGTCCGAGAGTCCAGCATGCTGGACAGGCGGACACACCACCATGAAGCGACACCGACAACCCCCGAACAGATCGTGCGCAAGCTCCGTGAAGGAGACCGCCTGCTCAACGAGGGCAAGGACATCACCGGTCCGTCACCTCGAGATCGCCGAGAGCACCTGGAACCGCTGGCGCGCCCAGTACGGGGGCATGAAGGCCGACGAGGCCAATGTCTCCGCCAGCTCGAGGTCGAGAACGGCCGGCTGAAGAAGCTGCTGGCCGAGGCCGAACTCGACAAGGCGATGTTGAAGGAGCTGGCTGAGGGAAACTTCTGACCCCGGAGCGCCGCCAGCCGGGCCGTGGTGGCCCTCACGGAACGCTTAGGGGCGGTGGTGGAGCGGGCCCAGTGGCGGTGGGGCAGGCCGAGGAGGCCGTGGCCTCCGCCATCCGGTCCGAGCAGACCGCACGTCTGCGACTTGGTTCTCGAGAGGGATCTCGGCACCGAACAGGGGTTGGGTCTCGACATGGTGAGGGCGTTGCCCAGGCCCCGCTGGTACCGCCACCGGGCGCCGTTCGGCTGCCTTCCTGAACGGAGCCTGTCACGCCACGGCCCGAAGTATTTCGGGAACCTCTTCGCATACCACGCCGGCGAGTTCAGTTTCCGACCGTGGCTGCCGAGAACACGCCCGCCGGGGAGAAGGTCCGCGGCGGGCGCGAAGGGGCGGAGAATGCGAACACGGTCGAACGCGACGATGGTGCGAAGCAGCGTGTTGCTGGCCTCGCTGCTGGTGGCACAGCTGCTGTCGATGGCCGCAGCGCCGCTGGCCGCAGCGACCGAGCCGGCCCCCACTCTCCGCCCCGTTCCCCCCATCGCCTCACCGGCACGGGCGCCGGAGGCGGCACCGAGCCAGCGCAGCTTCGCGTCCCCGTCCCTGCCGGCTGGCGCCGATCCTGAGCCGGGCCGCTCCTCGCCCCCGCCGCTTCCATCACCGGTGGCCGCGGCCGCGGCCAAGCCCGGCCGATCGACCCCGCCGGGGAAGCCGTCCGGCGCGCCGGCTGCGCGCCGAGCGGGGGAGGAGGTCGTCGAGCGACGCACCGAGCGCTCCAAGACCTTCGCCACCGCCGATCCCGACAGGTTCAAGACCCAGCTCTTCGGCGGCCCGGTCCATTTCAAGAGCCCCCGGAGTGGCAAGTGGGTCGACATCGCCGCCAAGCTGGTCGATGCCGCCCCGGGGCGGTTGCGCAACGAGGGTGGGCTGGTCAACGTCGACCTGGCCAAGGACCAAGGTGTGGGGCCCTTGGCCCGCATAGAGGTCGACGACGGCCACAGCGTGGCCTTCTCCCTGCAAGGAGCGGAGCGGAGCCGGGGCCGGGTGCAGGCCAACCGGGTCAGCTATCCCGATGTCCGGCCCCACGTCGACCTCGAGCTCGCCGTCGTGGCCTCCGGCCTCAAAGAGGACATCGTGTTGGACTCGCCGGCCGCACCGGACCGCTTCGTGTTCGAGCTCGACCTCGAGGGCCTCAGCGCCCGACTCAACGACGGGGGCGACGTCGTCTACGTCGACGCCACCGGCGCCCAGCGGGCCGTGACCCCCCATGGGTACATGACCGACGCCACCTGGCGGCCGGGCTCCAGGGCCGGCGCGCGCTCCGAGGCGGTCCGCTACGAGCTGAGCTCGCGCTCGGGCAAGACGCTGCTGACCGTCGCCGCCGACCGGTCCTGGCTGAGCGACCCCGACCGGGTCTACCCCGTGCGCATCGACCCCACATTCTTCCAGTCGACGGGCCGGGAGGATGACACCTACATCTGGTTCGGTGGCGGGTACCCGCCGGGCGACCGCGCCTACGAGTGGGAGCTCAACGTGGGCTCGCTCGACGGCGCCAACTACGCCCGGGCCTACATGAACTTCGAGCTGTACCAGCTCAACAACAAGGCCATCGACTCGGCCACGTTCCACATCTTCCAGAAGTGGTCGAACTCCTGCGTCTCCCGGGGCTACTCCCTCTACCGGGTCACCCAGGGCTGGGAGGGCCACTCGATGACCGGCCCTCCTGGGGCATCGACCGGCGACTGGGTGGGGAACGTGTCCATGGGATGCGACTCCAACTGGCGCAGTTGGAACGTGACCGACACGGTGCGCAACTGGACCAGCGGCGCGTGGGGCCAGTACGGCCTGATGCTCAAGGCCGATCTCGAGCCGGTGGGCGACACGCTGCGCCAGTTCAAGTCCTGGAACACGTCGGGGTGCGCCTGCGACATCCCCCACATCGACATCTACTGGACCAACCCGCCGTCGATGGCCACGCCCATCGCCCCCGCCAACGGTGCCAACTTCCACACCCTCACGCCCACGCTGGCCGTCAGCGCGTCGGACCCCGACGGCGACGCGGTGCAGTACTACTACCGGGTGGCCCGCTACGCCGGGCCCGGCAACGGCGACGACGCCGAGACCAACGTGGTCTACAACTCGGGGTGGACCACGGCGTCGTCGCTGACGCTGCCGCCCGGGGTGCTGGCCTGGAACGCCACGTACACCTGGCACGTCTACACCTACGACGGCGTGGCCGTCACCGGCCCCAACTGGGTGTGGTGGTTCGCCCCGGTCAACAACGCCCCGGGCGTGGCCAGTCCCTCCAGTCCCGCCAACGGCGCCACCTTCCACACCCTCACACCCACGCTGGCGGCCAGCGCGTCGGACCCCGACGGCGACGCGGTGCAGTACTACTACCGGGTGTCCCGCTACGTCTCGCCCGGCAACGGCGACGACGCCGAGACCAACGTGGTCTACAACTCGGGGTGGACCTCCGCCTCGTCCCTGGCCGTGCCCGCGGGGGTGCTCGCCTGGAACGCCACCTACACCTGGCACGTCTACACCTACGACGGCATCGCCCAGACCAACCCGAACTGGGTGTGGTGGTTCTCGCCCACCAACGCCGCCCCCACCACGCCCATCCTCACGGCCCCGCCCGACGGGGCCAGCGTCGGGGTCACCAACCCGACGCTGTCGGCATCGGCCTCCGACCCCGACGGCGACGCGGTGAGCGTCGCCTTCAAGGTCTCCACCAGCCCCAACCTGACCGGCAGCCTGGTGCAGTCCGGCTTCGGGCCGGCGAGCTGGAACCCGCCCGCCGGGGCGCTGCACGACGGCCAGACCTACTACTGGTCGGCCATAACCCGCGACGCCATCGGGGCCGTCTCGGGGTGGGCGGCCACCCGCTCGTTCCGGGTGGACCTGCGCTTGGGCATGCGGCCCTCGGTGCCGTACGACACCATGGGCCCGGTGTCAGTGAACCTGGCCAACGGCAACGTGGTGGCCGGACTGTCCTCGCCGCCGGTGGCCGCCGTGGGCGGTCCCCTCGGCGTGTCCTACGCCTACAACTCCTACGGCAAGCCCAGCGTCGGGTTGTCGGGGTCGTACTTCAACGACGACGGCAACGGGGTCTTCGACGAGGCGGCCTCGCTCACCCGCACCGACGCCACCGTCGACTTCGACTGGGGGACGGCCTCGCCCCACCCGGTGATCGGTCCCGACAACTTCCTGGTGCGCTGGACCGGCTACCTCACGGCGCCGGCCGGCATCTACAGCTTCGGCACCGCCGGCGACGACGGGGTGCGGGTATGGGTGGACAACACCTTGGTGGTCAACCGCTGGTTGGACCCGCCCTCCGCCACCCCGGTCTACGGGTCGCCGGTCAACCTCACCGGCGCCACCGTGCCCATCCGGGTCGAGCACCACGAGGCGGCCGGGGCGGCGTCGGTGTCGCTGTGGCAGTCGGGCCCGGGGGGTGCCTCGCCCCTGCCCGCGGCGTGGCTGTCCACCGAGGCGCCGGCCCTGCCCGACGGGTGGTCGCTGTCGGCCGACGCCGGCGGCGACCTGGCCTACACCGAGGCCCGCTTCGGCACCGCGGAGGTGGTCCTGGTCGACGCCACCGGCGCCACCTCCCGCTACACCTGGACCGGGACGGCGTGGAAGCCGCCGGACGGCGAGGACGCCGTGGTCACCAACGACGCGGGCCGGGGCCTGCTGGTGGTGCAGGCCGAGGACGGCCGCGCCTACGCCTTCGGCGACGACGGCCGCCTGGAGTCGGTCACCTCCGCCCTCGACCCCCGCCAGCCCGCCGCCCCCGTCTACACCTGGTCGGGCTCGCCCCTGCGCCTGGCCGCCATCACCGACCCGGTGTCGGGCCGGTCCGTCACCTTGTCCTACGGGGGCCGCTCGACCTGTCCCTCCGCAGCAGGGTTCGGGCCCGTTCCGGCCCACATGCTGTGCAAGGTGGACCTGTCGGCCTTCGGCGCCGGCGCCCAGGAGCTGTATTACCTCAACAACCACCTGGCGCGGGTGGTCGAGCCCGGCGGGGCCATGGTCGACTTCGGCTACGACGGCGCCGGTCGCCTCACCCAGGTGCGCGACTCGTTGACCAACGACCTCATCGCGGCGGGGCACATCCCCGATCCCACCTCCGCCACGCACATGACCACCGTGGCCTACGACACCCTGGGCCGGGCCACCGGCGTCACCGCCCCCGAACCCGCCGCCGGTGCCGCCCGCCTGGCCCACACCTACGACTACGCGTCGGCGCTGACCAAGGTCCACGTGGCCGGGGTGCCCGAGCCCAACGGCTACGCCCGACGGGTCACCCTCGACGCCGTGGGACGCTTGGCCACCGACGCCAACGCCGCGGCCGAGACGACCTCGTACACCTGGGACGACGGCGACCGCCTCACCCGCCGCGCCGATCCGGCCGGGCGGGTCACCACCACCGCCTACGACGCCGCCGGCCGGCCCACCGACACCTACGGTCCCGGCCTGGCCGGCGAGTTCGCCGCCGACAACCGCTCCGCTACCGCCCCCCACGCCACTACCGCCTACGACGAGTCCATGGCCGGGCTGGCGTCCACCTACTGGTCCAACAAGTCCCTGGCCGGGGCTCCGGTCGGCTTCGACCTGGGCGTGGGCCATCCCACCGGGGCCCTCAGCGCCGACTGGGGCGGCGGTGCCCCTGCCTCCATCCCCGCCGCCAACGGGGGCGATGGTTGGTCGGCCCGCTTCAGCGGCGAGATCATCCTGCCCCAGGCCGGCACCTACAGCTTCCGGGCCTCCAGCAACGACGGCGTGCGCCTGTTCATCGACGACGCCCGGGTCCTCGAGGCCTGGAGCGACCACAGCGGCCTCAGCCCCACCGCCACCTTCGCCAACGCCAGGGCCGAGTCGCGCCACCGCATCCGGGTCGAGTACTACGACAACACCGGCGCGGCGTCGCTCGAGCTGCAGTGGGCCCCGCCCGGGAGCGGTACCTTCTCGGTGGTGCCCGGCGCCAACCTCTCCCCCCGCTACGGCCTGGCTACCTCCAGCGTCGACCCCGACGGCCACAAGGTGGCCACCGAGTACGCCAACGCCCACCTGGGCCTGCCCACCGCCACCGTGGTCGACCCGGCCGGCCTGGCCCTGCGCTCCACCACCACCTACGAGGGGGCCGGCACCGGCTACTACCGCCGCAGCGCCCGGCGCCTGCCCAAGGGGGCGGCCAGCGAGGTCACCTACGCCTACTTCGGCGCCACCGAGGGGGCCGACAACCCGTGCACGGCCGGGGTTGAGGCCACCAACCAGGCCGGTGCCCTCAAGTCCGAGACGGCCGCTGATCCCGACGGGGCCGGGCCCCAGGCCGCCATCGTGCGCCAGTACCGCTACGACGGCGCCGGCCGGCGGGTGGCGGCCAGGGTGGTGGGCGACGCGGCATGGACGTGCACGGCCTACGACGCCCGGGGCCGGGTGACGTCGCGGACCGACACGTCGGGCAAGACCACCACCATCGACTACGCGGTGCCCGCCGTGGCCACCTCGCGCGTCGCCGACTCGGCCGGCACTGCCCGGGCAACCATCGACAAGGCCGACTGGATGGGGCGCTCGTCGTCCTACACCGACGAGCTCGGCACCACCACCCGCCGGGTCTACGACCTGGGCGGGCGGGTGGCATCCACCTACCGGGGTGGGCGACTGAGCGCGTCGGGCGCGGCCGGAGCGGAAGGATCGTGCCGGGTGGCCGGGCCTGACGCCGGCGGCTACACCTGCGAGCCCGTCGCCTACGACTGGGTCGACACCGCCACCGGAGCCACTCCTGTTCCGCTGGGCGACGACGCCACCAGCTCACCGATCGGTTTGCCGTTCGCCTTCTCCTGGTACGGCCAATCCAAGGCCTCGGTGTCGATCGGGAGCAACGGACTGGTGTGCTTCACCCCCACTGGATGCGACTCCTCGGTGCCAACGACGCCTGCTACCGGTGCACCCAACGACATGGTGGCCTGCTTCTGGGAGGACCTCGACCCCTCCGCGGCCGGCACCGTGCGCTACAAGACCGTAGGTACCACCCCCAATCGGATCTTCGTGGTGGAGTTCAACGCCGTGCCTCACTACGGCTACACCGAGACCAACACCTTCCAGTTCCAGCTGGCCGAGACGGGCCAGGCCCGGTGCATGTTCTCCTCCGTCGCCACCCAGGGTGTGATCGGCACCGTGGTCGGGACCGAGAACGCCACGGGGACGACGGGCCTGGTGTACAAGTCAGGCACGGTGGAGGAAACTTCGACGGGCGTGCGGTTTGGGCCCGGTGGGGCGCCCTCGCCGGCCGACTCGCTGCTCACCGAAGTGAGTTACGACACCGCCGGGCGCGTGGGTTCGCTGACGGAATGGGCGTCGCTGTCGCCGTTCGCCGAGACGACCTTCTCCTACGACGCCTCCGGGCTTCTCACTAACGTCGTGCGCCCTGCCAACGCAGCCAGGACCTCCACCACCTACGACGCCGCTCGGGGGTGGGCGACAACCATCTCACACCAGTATTTGGGGGTCTCATTGGCCCGTTTCGACTACACCCGACGACCCTCAGGATCTGTCGCCACCGAAGCCACCGCTGGGCGCACCCGGGCGTTCACCTACGACGGGGCCGGTCGCCTGGTCACCACCGCGGAGTCGACGCCGTTGGGGACCACCACCCGTGCCTACGCCTACGACGCCAACACCAACCGCTGCGCCACTGCGGCAGCCTGCGACGGCACATGGACCTACGACAACGCCGACCGCCTCATCGTATCGCCCCAGGCCAGCGCCTACACCTACGACAGCCATGGCAACCTGACCTCGGCCGCCCTGCGCGACACGGGCGTCCTCGCCAACCGCTCCGAGTCCATTGCCTACGACGCCAATGATCACGCCGTCGAGATCAACGACGGCACCTCCAAGATCACCGAAACGCTCAGCCCGTCGGGACGAGTGCTGCGCCGCGTGGTGAGGGACAACGTTCTCGGGGCGCTGCTCGAGGACACCGTCTTCGGCTACGACGGCCCCGGCGACTCGCCCGCCTACGCCATCGCCGTCGATGGCGAGATCACTACCTATATCCAAGGTCCAAGCGGCCTCCTTCTCACCACCCGGGCAGGTGTGCCGTCCTACCCGCTCACCAACGCCCACGGCGACATCGTGGCCAGGACCGACGTGGCCGGGGTGTTCCTGCCCGTGCCGGTGGCCGACGAGTTCGGCCGAGGCGACTCCCCGCCCGACCGCCTCGGCTGGCTCGGCTCGCACCAGAGGTACTCCACTGGCGGCGACCTCAAGCTCGTCCGCATGGGCGTCCGCCTGTATGATCCGGCGCTCGGGCGCTTCCTCCAAGTCGACCCCGTGGAGGGGGGGAGCTGTAACGACTACGACTACGTCTGTGGCGATCCCATCAATAACCTTGACCTAGACGGCCAGTTCTGTGTGTTCAGTAATTCAAAGGGCTGCATCGGCATCAAGG
>JAHFUS010000047.1 GCA_023264975.1 Actinomycetes bacterium
ATGAACGAGCCGACATGGTCCTTCCCGTCGGCGCCGGGATGACCGGCAAGACGTTCACCCAAGACGTGGGCCTCACCGGAATCCCGTGACCGCCAAAGGTTCGGGATGAGGTGAGGCCCGGCGGGGTTCAAAGCTCCGCCCTCGTCACCATCGACGAGCGCCCCAGCCGCTTCCTGCTCCTCGGTGACCTGCCCGAGGGCCACGACTCCCAGGCGTGTACGTAAGCTGATCGAGCTCACCGCCGACCTGCCCGACGGGCTGCGCCGGTCGCCGACATGGGACCAGGGCCGGGAGATGGCCAAGTGGCCACAGCTCAAGGCCGGCGCCGAAACCTCAGCGTGGACCAGGTCCGCTTCGTGGCTGCCGAGATGAACGGCCGACCCACAAGGTCGTTGGCACCGCGCCGAGCTTTAGATATGGACGCTCTGGCCATCGAAGTCCCTGACGTTGCCATCGTTGGCGGCCAGGCTGTTCCCGCGCACGAGAACATGGCCGTACTGGCTGGGCCCGAACCGATTGTTTGTAATCCTGACGCCTTGGACGAGACCGCCGTCGAACTGCCCGTCTGAGTAGACGGCGTAGGTGCCCCCGCTTAACTTGTTGTTGTCCACGGTGATGTCTGATATCGACCCGAAGTAGTTGTCGATCATGACCGCTGACGTCTGCGCCGGCGCGGCGATGGTGTTGTGGCGGATGATGATCCGTTCCTGACCGCCGTCGATCTGGATCCCGTCGTAGTGCGCCGAGCCCGATCCGGCCAGGTCGTGAATGTACGAATCGAGGATGGTGCTGCCGCTCTCGGGTACGATCCCGTTCTCGAAGCCGTGGAGGTCTGTTCGCACGACGGTGGCGGCTCCGTAGATCCCGATAGAGTTCGTCGGCCCGGCGGCGCCTTGGCCGATGACTTCGACATCCTCGATGCGGACACCGGAGATGCCGTCCTTGATGCGGATGAGCACAAGGTCTCCGCCTGACACCCGGCTTCGGCGGAACGTGACGTTGTCGGATTCGATCGTCACCGTGCCCGAGACATCCCTACCTTCCACCACGGCTCCCGCCTGAGTGATGGTGAGACTGCCGGATTTCGCCAGTGCCGTACCGGCAGGGACGCCGGTGTTCGAGCTGCTGGGCCATTCGGCTGGAGGCGCGGGTGGGCTCATGGGGCGGAGAAGGGTCGTGGGCGGGTTCGGGGGCGTCGTGGGAGGGGCCGTCGTGGGAGGGGCCGTCGTGCGCGGCGTGTCCGTGGCTCGGAGAGCGGCTGTCATCGGAGGGGCAGCCGTGGTGGGAGGGGCCGTGAGTGCAGGAGTGGTGGTCGTCGGGATAGTGGGAACCGTGGTCGTTGGAATTGTCGTAGTGCTGGCTGAGGCCGGTACGAACAGGATGTCCACCCAGTAGTTCGAGGCCCCGTAGGAGTCAGTCGGGAAGCCGCTCTCGTTGTACCTGAAAACGCCATTGGCGCCGGCCTCACCGTCGTTGAGGGCGCGCAGCGGACCACTCGGATTCTGCTCGTTCGCGAACCATCCCTGGTTTGCGGAGTAGTGGCCTTCCGGCGCCCAGTAGGAGGCGACGTAGACCTTACCCGCTTGTACCTCGACGGGGACAGGCAACGCCGCGTACTGCCACCCGGATGCGGTCTCATTCACGAAGGTGACATCTCCCAGGAGCGTCCCCTGTGCATTCCACAGATGTCCGATGTGTTTGCCAGTGTTGGAAGGGCCCTTGTGGAAGCGAATCCCAGTTACTCGGCCCGGAACTGCTGCAGTCCACTTGACCCCGACTTCCATCGCCCTCTGGTCCGGGTCGTCGGCTGAGGGCGGGACATGCGCACCGAAGAGACTGAGGGGTGACGAGACCGGCTCAAGCTTCGTCTGGGCGGTATCCATGAATGCTCGGACGGTTAGACTCGCCGCCAGCAGGCAGATGACTATCGGAAACAGGGCGAGCCAATACCGCGGCGATCGCACGAATCGAGCTTGCGGCCTTTCAGTAGGCAGGATTGCCGACATGACATCCTTGTCCTGGGGGCACGGAGGTCCCGGGTTGGACTTGAGCACTGCACGGTAGCCGACCTATTCGGTTGCCACGCTTCGGAGCACCCGCGTATGGAAGGGTTCCTCTCTGGACAATCACTTCAAGCGGGCGGCCGGTACGGCGTGTGAGCCCCGGGGCAGCATCCCGCGATCCGACCGGAAAGTCACCTGCAATCTCCGTCAGGGTGCCCGTCGTGTCATGAGATAGGGTTCGCCCATGGTGGCGGCTCGACGACTGCCGTCGCGGCGAGGGACCGCCTTCCCTCCGACGACCGCATGGCGACGCCGGCAGGCACCGGAAGTCCTGCCCCCGAAACGATGAGGTCCTACGTTGGGCAGCGCGGCGGACTGCGACGGACGGCGCGCGAGGCACGTGAACTCTACGTGATGCATGTCGCAAGAGCGGAGGAGCGAGTCGACGCCGGGCTGGCGACGGTCGAGGAGATCAAAGGGCTCCTGCAAGAACGGTACGACGTCACGATGGGGGGGCTGGACATCCTGGATATCGGCACCGGTCAGCAGCTGATCCAACTCACGGCCTTCGCGCAATCAAATCGGGTTGTCGGTATCGATCTGGATGTCGTCGCCGCCGGTTTCGATCTCCCGAGTTACTGGCGAATGTTGCGCGTCAATGGCGCACGTCGAACAGCCAAGACACTCGTTCGGAAGGCCGCTGCTATTGACAAGAGATACGCGGTCGCTTTACGACGCCGTCTTGGTCCGGGCGGGAAACCGCCTCGAGTGCTGCAGATGGACGTCTCCGCGATGGATCTGGCGGACTCCTCGTTTGATTTTGCCTATTGCGCCTCCGTCTTCCAGCACCTGCCGGATCCAGGGCTTGCGCTCGATGAGATGGCCCGGGTGCTGCGCCCTGGCGGAGTCGGCTATCTCACGCTGCAACTGTGGACGAGCGAAACCGGCTCGCTCGATCCTCGTCTCGGCGGCGATCGCTCGGCGATCCCGCTCTGGGCCCACCTGCGTCCGCTGCAGCAGCACGTCGTCGCCGGTAATGCGTACCTGAACCGCCTGCGATTAGGCGCCTGGTACACAGCGTTCGAGGCGCATTGGCCTGGTGCTGTCGTGGATCTCGGCCAACCCGACCGGGTGCGACTCGAGCCGGACGCCAGGGCCCTCCAAGCCGCCGGCGAACTCGGCGACTTCGACCTCGAGGAACTTGTCACCCATGACCTCAGGGTCTCCTGGCAGAAGCCGACGACAGTTGCGGTCACGCAGCCGCGGTGATCAGACCTTCTCCGAGACGACATCGCGAGGCGTCGCGCCATAGTTGTCGACCCGGCGACGCACGCTGGTCAGTGCGCGTAGCTGGATGAGCACCTTCCACGGCACGTACCACGGAGCGATCGCCAAGCCGAGCCACGTCCGCCATGACGCCCTGCTCTGGACGAGACCGACGAGCAGCACGCCGGCGATAACCGCGAGTGTCCCGGTGAACGCCAGGACGACCGGCGCTGAGTGTGCCAGCAGGCCGAGCACGACGGCCAAGGCGACCGAGAAGGCTGCAACGGCGAACGGCGGGCTGAGCAGGAACCAGGCCGCCTCGAGGGAGGCGGCGTCATGGCGGCGCAGCAGGGGACCGGCGAACTCGCGGGCGGCCCCCATGCGCCCCGCCTCGTAGCGGACCCGCTGGTCGCCCGCTGCCTTCCACGTGCCGACGTTCATGGAGCGCAGACGGGCCGTCTCGAGGTGGCGCGGCCGGATGCCGGCCAGACAGAGGTCGAGGCTGTACCACAGGTCCTCGGACGCTGCGGCTCGAAAGGCGAAGTTCTCGAGGACATGCCGCGAGAGCACCATGCCTGTGCCACGGAGCCGGACCAGGAGCCCGAGGCGGTCGCGCCCGCGGGGGAGCGTGATGCCCTGTAGTGCGAACGAGGCGACGGCGGTGTGGTCGAGGATCCTCGACCCGAGCGCCGCCTCACTGCGACACTGCAGCGCTTCGGCGCCACTGTCGAGGGCGGCCTCGCACGCAGCAAAGAAGCCGGGCTCCACGACCGAGTCGGCATCGATCATCACCACGGCGTCCCAGTCGAGACCCAAGGCGATCCGCACGCCGTCCTGGCGGGCGGCGGCTCGACCGGGCTCCTCCCCGGGCAGGCGCTTGTGGACCATTGCCCCGGCCTCGAGGGCGATGGCGGCGGTGGCGTCGGTGCACCGATCCGCGATGACCAGCACCGTGTCGCGGGGGCGGATGTCGGCGACGAGGGCGGCAAGCGTCCGCCCGATGACGAGTTCCTCGTTGAACGCCGGGATCATGACCAGGAAGCGGACCGGCGCAGGTTCGCCGTCGAGGCGTGGAACCCGGTAGAAGATCGATGCCACGGCCATCGCCCCGAGATGGAGCGCAGTACTGGCCCCCGGGAGGCCGACGAGCACGGCTGCCACAACGAGCAAAGCGTTCATCGTGGCTCCGTCGATTCGATGGCGGTCATGCGTTTGTCGATCAGCGGAGCGATGGCAGGGGGCACCCAGGACACCGCGGGGGTGCCGGCGGCCAGGATGGCTGCCACCCTGGGCGCCGTCTGCCCGTCCCACAGAGGCGGCAATGACGCCGGCCCTTTGGAGGCGAGCACGCTCTGGGCTGCGGCGACGATCTCTTTGGGGCCGAGCCCGACGAGCCTGTTCGTTCCCTGCGTGATCGTGACCGGTCGTTCCGTGTTCTCCCGCAGCGTGAGGCACGGCACGCCGAGCACCGTCGTCTCCTCCTGCACGCCGCCGGAGTCGGTGAGGACGAGGGACGCCTCGGCCTCCAGGTGCAGGAACTCGAGATAGCCCACCGGATCGATGAAGGTGATCCGGCCGTCGGCGTGCATCGCTGCCGCGTCGCCGAGACGGGCCCGGGTGCGAGGGTGCATGGGAAAGACGAGCGGCAGATCGACGGCGATCTCCCGAAGTGCGCCGAGCACAGCATTCAACCGTGCGTCGTTGTCGACGAGCGCCGGCCGATGAAGGGTCACCAGGCCGAACGGGCGGTCGAGGCCGAGACGGTCGACCACGGGGATCTCGCGGGCCCGAGCCAGACTGTGGAGGAGGCTGTCCACCATGATGTTGCCGACCAGGTGGATGCGGGACGGGTGGACGCCTTCCGCCAACAGGTTCTCGTCGGCGTCCGCAGACGGCGTGAACAACCAGGTGGCGATGGCGTCCACCGCGAGCCTGTTGATCTCCTCGGGCATGGTGCGGTCGTACGAGCGGAGGCCGGCCTCCACGTGTGCCACGGGGATCCAGCGCTTGGCTGCCACCAGCGTTGTCGCGATAGTGGAGTTCACGTCACCCACGACGATGACCTGATCTGCGCTGTGCTCGTCGAGCCAGGCCTCGAACCGGCTGATGACCTTGGCGATCTGGTTCCCTTGACTGCCGGACCCGACCTCCAGGTTCACGTCAGGCGAAGGAATGCCGAGATCGGCGAACAGCGCCTCCGACATGGCCCAGTCGTAATGCTGACCGGTGTGCACCAGGGTGGGCGTGACCCCTTCCGCCCTCAAGGCCCGCAACAGGGGAGCGATCTTGACGAAGTTGGGCCGGGCTCCAGCTATGACGACAGCTTTCATCATGACGCCGAGCTGGTGGTGTACTCCTCGCGCCCCGCCCACGCCTCGAGGATCCAGCCAAGATGGTAGGGACGGCACGTGGCGTTGACCTCGACGCCCCCGAGGTCGACGCCGACACGCCGCTTGGCGCCCAGCGCTGCGGCACTCGCAGCGAAGAGGGTGAGCCTGTTCCAGGGGGCCCTACGACGGATGGAACGGTGGGCGAACCCACTCGCATCGTCGAAGAGGTTGACACCGAGCTCGTTCGCGCCACGTGACCAGGCGAGTCCGGCAGTGGCCGCATCTCGCCACAATGCGTCACCCGTTACGTCGGCGAGGGCGAGGAGCCCCATTGGCGCCATGGCGTCCTGATGCACCGAGTAGATCTCGTAGCGCTCGACGACGGTGGCCCGCCCGGCATCGAACAGCCACGGCCAGCCACCGTCAGGGAGTTGAAGTCTCACCAGGTGGGCGGCGAGGCGTTCGGCCTCGGCCTTTGCCTCGTCATCGAGGCCATGGCGCGCGAGTGCAGCCAGTGCCATCAGCGAGTAGATCTCCGTTGCGAAGTTCGGTAGCTTGCGTCGTAAGGACGAGGCAGCGTCGTGGTAATAGAGCCCGGTCGGCGACCGGCGTTGCTTCCGGAAATGGGTCACGAGGCGCAGGATCGGCGCTTCGGCGGCCGCCACACCGGCCCCGATGGCCTCGGCCAGGCCGATGATCAGCCAGCCGATCTCCATGCCTGCCAACGGCGCGAGGGCGGCGTCATCAGATGCGATCCGCTTGAGCTGCTCGAGGAGTCCGGGCGTCGCTGATCCGTCCCGCCGGGAGTCGGCCCAGATGGCGAGGCCGATATCGCCTGGTGTGAGCTGTCCCTTGTTCGACAGGCACCGCCGCCACAGGGACTCAGGATCGTCGGGCAGCGTATCGATGCCGGCGGCGGCCGCTCGCTGGAGGCCGAGCAGCACCATGAGGCTGTAGCGGACCGACTCGCCGCGTAGCACGGTCTCCCCGTATGCCCAGTCGAAGCAGTAGAGGCCCGAAGGTAGCCGCATGCGGGGCAGGTGCTCCAGCGCGAACGCCATGTTGCGCGTGACGGTCTCGGTTGTGGAGATGTTGGTCACTGTGTTGGCCCGGCAGGCGCGAGCCGCGGTGTCGACGAGATCTGATCGATGGACGGGGCGGTCGACCGGCGAGCGTAGGTGGTCCTGTCGGGCCCGGCAGCTGACCGCCTGGACCGCCTGGGGGCCACGGGGACGCCAGGTGGACGCTCGGCTATCGCGCTGAGCCACCAGGCACCGGCGAGGCCCAGCCAGAGAGACGAGAACGCTGTGAACGTGGGGAAGGACAGAGCGTCGAACGTGAAGAGGGCGACCAGTGAGGCCATGCCGGCGGCTGCGAACATCTGGGCCAGGCTGCGGTCGGCGTCGGTGATGGCGTGGCGCCGTGCGGCCCGCCCCAGGCAGCTGATGGAGAAGAAGAGCACAGTGACACACACGAGACCGATTACCCCCATCTCGACCAACGTGAGCAGGAACTGGTTGTCCAGGATGCGGTATGACGGCAGGAACGTGCCGCCGCCCCGGCCCAGCCATGGGCGCTCACGCAGAAATTTGGCGACGTAGGCGTAATCGTTCGTCCTGGTGGCGATCGAGCTGTCGCCCTGGCCGGCGAGCACCAAGCCCTTCAACGTGCCGAGAAGCCCAGGTATCAACATGAAGATGGCCAGGCTGAACCCCGCCAGGAAACCGCAAGCCCTGGCCCGGAGGGCGCGAGGGGCGCCGACCAGGAAGTACACCAGTACGACCGCCGACGCCACCAGGGCCGACCTGCTGATGGCGACGGGCACGGCCAGGGCGATCAGGCCGAACACCAGGCGCCGTCGCCAGCGCGGCCGCTCGTGGTCGTGGATGAGAAGGTGGATGGCAAAGGCGAGCGCCGTCGCTGTGACGACACTGAACTCGATCGGGTGGATCGCCGTGCCGGGCGGCCGGTTGAATCCACCTCGCGAGGACACGTCACCGAAGGCGCTGTTTGTCGACAGTAGTGGGATCTTGGCGAACCAGGCGGTGAGGTCGAAGCCGGGCTGGAACTGAAGGATGGCCACGAACGCTGAGAACGCTGCAGCCCACACCGCCGCACGGATGACGAGGAGCACTTCGTCCTTCGATCGCAGGCCCTCGGCAGCCGTGAGGGCGACACCCGAGAAGGCGATGAGCTGGATGAGGAAGGTGTCGGAGCTCGTCACTTCGACGGCCGGCATGGCGCGGAGGTGGAGCACGACATAGGTGGCGAGCGTCGAGCCCCACATCATGGTGAGCACGATGCGGACCGGAATGCACGGGCGCACCTGGGACTCGGGCATCAGCACCGAGCAACCCCAGAGGAGGAACAGGCAGAGTCCGAGGACTCGGGCAGGCGAGCCGACGCCACCGAGCGGGCCGAAGACGAGCCCGGCCGGAAGGACCCCGAGGAGGAGGGCTTCGATCCTCAGCAGGTTGACCGCGTCGAAGCCGCATCGAACGCGGATCTGCAGGGCGGTCGATGTAGGAGCCCTCATGACTCCCTCTAGGACGAGCGGCGTGAGTGCAGCCGGTCGACGATATCGCCCTTCTCCTGTGCGACGTGCATCGCCCGGGCGTAGGGATGGATCGCAGTGATCTCCCGCCTGTCCGAGGCCGGCACATCCACCTCGACCTCTGGCTCCTCCGCCGGGGCACCGGAGGTCGGGGACGACGGCGCCCCCGGAGCGGCCTCATCCGAGGCGGGTTCCCGGAGGTGGCGATCGTGCGTAGCCGGTTGCGATCGGACGTCGAGAGGCGCGCCTCGCTGGAGTGAGAGCGGGCGCGGGCGCTCGACCGCTGTCGGCTGCACCGGCTGGTCGTCGGTGCCCAATGCGCCCTCGGACTTCCGCTGCCGGCGGCGGGTCGCGCGGACATCGGCGAGAAGGGCGGAGCCGATGACGAGCATGCCGCCGAGTGCGCCGGATGCGATTAGGCGCCGGATGGCGCTCGAGATCACGGTCGTAGCCCGCGCTGGCTCGACGACCGTCGAGCCGCGGATCTGGTAGGCGACGCTCGTCCCCTGATCCGTCTGCAGCTTCTGCAGCTGCGTGCCCAACTCGTTCATGACCAGCTTGGCCGAGTCTTTTGCCTTCGTCGATGTGCCCGCTTCGGCGGCGACGTCGATGATGGGGCCTCGCTCGAAGTCGAGGTTGGCCCCGATCGTGTACGTCCCGCTCAGACCGCGGTCGCGGAGGCCCTGCTCCACCTCGGAGGTCTGCATGACGCGCACGAGGATGTCGACGACCACGGTGATGTCGTTGAACCGGACGTACGGGTTCTCGGCGCCGTCCACCGCCTCCGCGGGCTTCGCCGGATCGGGGTCCGGAGGCTTCGGTGGGCTGAAGAGCACGATCGAGCCGGTGGCCCGGAAGACCGGGGGCGCCATGACGTAGCTGCCGACCATCAACGTGAGCGTGAAGAGCGAGGCCACGGCCACGACGATCTTGTGCCGTCCGAGAAGCCGGAAAAGGGTCAGCAGGTCCACGACATCCCCGGTACCTCGCGCTCGGAGTCGAGCTGGCCGACGTGCAGGACGGGCATAAAGAAAGTGTACAAGGGATTCTCGACGGTGCGTGGCCGAAATTCGCAACCGCCGCAGCCAGAAAGCACGCTCTGCGTTCGAAACCTCAGTCCTCGGGGCATCGGAGGGGGCGGTCTAGGAGGCTATGAGCCGAGCGCCTGGACGCGCTCGTGAGCCGACTTCCCGCCCCTCACGCGGCGCTGGCCCTTCGCCGTCGCTATGCGTCGGCAGCGGACCATCTCGGTTAACACCATGGCGATGAACATGGCGTTGCCGAACAGGTAGCGCCGCCACATGCGGCGCGGCTCCTGACCGAGCCGCCACGCCCACTCCATGCCGGCGCGTTGCACGACTCGCGGAGCGCGTCCGACCTGGCCGGCAATCACGTCGAACGAGCCGCCGACGCCCATGACGAACGGAATGGCGAGGGCGTGGCGGTACTCGTTCAGCCACACCTCCTTGCGGGGGCTCGAGAGCGCGAGGAACAGGTACGTGGGCCGAGCCGCCCGGATGTCGGCGACGAGCCCCTCCTCCTCGGCCTCGGTCCAATAACCGTCGTGGTGGCCGGCCACCATCAGGCCTGGGTGGCGGGCCCGGAAGATCTCGATGACCTTGTCCACGACCTCCCGCCGGGCGCCGAGGAAGTAGACCGAGTCACCATCGTCGGCCGCCGCCGCCACGAGCCGCTCGAAGAGGTCGATCCCCGCCACCCGCTCGGGGAGCCGTTGCCGGAGCAGGCGGCTGGCCCACACGACCGAGGCCCCGTCCGCGCTCACGAGGTCGCAGTCACGGATGATCCCGGCGAGCGCCGGGTTCCGCTTGATCTCGACGAGCTTGGCGGCGTTGACGCACACGTGCTGATGGGAGGAGCCATCGGCCACCATGGAGCGCACCGCGCTGACCGTCTCGCTCATCGTCAGCGCATCGACGGGAACACCGAGGAACTCGATCGGGCTGCGCCGGTCCGAGTCGGTCCTACTGATGTCCAGCATTGTCAACTCCTCGGTGAAGCGACGGGAATCGCGTCGGTCAGTTCGATGACGTGCAGCTCGCGTAACCCAACGGTCGACTTCCACTGCCGGCGGAGGTCGCGTAGTCCCTGGACGACGACCGCCCGGGCGGTGGCGAGCAGGATCACGAGATCGAGTTCGAGGGTCCAGTTCTCGATGTAGAACAGGTCGAGGCGACGGTAGGCGTCGAAGGACGGGTCGTCGCGGCCCTCGATCTGCCATAGGCCGGTGATGCCCGGGCGCACCCGCTCACGGTTGCGCAGCTCGGCGTCGAACTCGGCAACCTCGTGGGCGAGGGCGGGCCGGGGCCCGACCAGGCTCATCGTTCCGAGCAGCACGTTGAGAAGTTGGGGGAGTTCGTCGATGCTCGACGCCCGCAGCATTCGTCCCACGCGGGTGACCCTGGGGTCGTCGTGGGACTTGAACAACGGCCCGGCGCGCTGGTTTTTGGCGGCCACGAGGTGCAGTTGGCGATGGGCGTTGGGCACCATCGTACGCAGCTTGAAGATCGTGAACTCCGTGCCGTTGCGTCCAACCCGCTGGTGGCGGAACATAACCGGGCCGCGGTCTTCGATCTTGATGGCGACGGCGGCGACGACAAGCACGGGCATGGCGACCAGCAGGCCGATGGCACTTCCGACGATGTCGACCAGCCGCTTGAGCGCCTTGTGCCAGCGTGGGATGCGCAGCGGCTCCAGGTAGAACATGGGCTCGCGGGCGATGGGCTGGGCCCGCAGGCGGCGTTGGTCGATGCCGATGAGGCCCGTCGACAGGTGCACGTGCACGCCGTTGTCGAGCAGGAAGCGGGCGGTACGGTTCAACTCGGCGCCCGAGAAGGCGCCGGTGGCGATCACGACGGTGTCGGAGCAGTGGTCCTCGAGCGCCTGCATGAGGTCGGCGCCAGGGCTGAGGGTGGCCTCCGCCTCGAAGCCGAGCTCGGGATGGCCCTGGATGAGGCGCAGGAGGCTGTCCCCTTCCTCGCCGGCGCCCACGACGACCACGGGGCGGCGGTGCAGCCCGGCGCTGCGGCGGTGGCGCAGCCAAAGGGTGTAGATACCGCGCATCGTCGACAGCGAGGCGGCCATGAAGAGGGCGGCGACGGCCGCCACCGTCACCGACGGGTCGACACCCCAGCGCGGCCCCACCACCTTCACGAGGATGCTGATCACGACCGAAACACGGACCAGGCGGCTCGTCTCCACGGTACGCAAACGGCACACCCGGGCCAGGTAGAGTTGCTGGCTGGCCATCAACGCGATACCGGCCACGGTGATGGCGGCCGCACACGCCAGGCGACTGGCGGCGGTACCGGTGTGGGCGTCGAGGGGCCCGAGTACCAGGGCCCAGGTGGCGCACAGAGCGACGACATCGGTAGCCACGAGCAGGCGACGCAGTAGCGCGTGCTTCGGTGCGGCCCACGACGCGGGACGCGACGAGCGAAGCGTCGGCCTCGCCGAATTGCGTGCGCTCGCGGCAATCACCCAGCCCATCCCCCCAGTAGCTGCACCAGCAGAGAACGCCCGGTGCTGTCCCTCCCAGGGTCTATCACGCGGCCCGTTGCTTTCTAGGGCCAAAGGTCCCACATCGCCTTTCTAGGGCCAAAGATCCCCTATCGACGCCCAAAGCGTCCGAAAGGCCCAGTGCTCCCGTCGAAACCTACATTCGGCGCTCCCGGCGGCCCTTTCGTGCTCCAGATCGAGACCACCCTGGGGCGATCAGTTCGGCAGAAGCCGATGTGCCCGAAGTTCGGAAGGTCGCCGGCTGGGGAGGAGCAACGCCGGCAGGGCGGTCCGGCTCTGCGACTTCCCCCGAACCAGCCACGAGAGTTCGACGAGGGCTGTGAGCGCGAAGTAGGCCCAACTGGCGAAGAGGCCGTGCCGGCGACGGTAGAACCGCACCCGATTGACAACTTGCATGGTGTGCACCCGTCCGCTGTAGCCCGATGCCTGGCCGATGTGCATGGCTCGCGCCTCGGGCTCGTAGACGGTCGCCCAGCCCTCTGCCGCGGCCCGGAGGCAGAAGTCTGTTTCCTCCGAGTGGAGAAAGAAGGACTCGTCCCAACCCCCGAGTGATTCGTACGAGCGGCGGGAGAAGAGCAAGACGGCGCCGACGGCCCAGTCGACCGTTCGACGGTGTGCGTAGTCGCTGTCCCGCGCGAAGTGCTCGCAGAGGAGTGGATAGCGGGTACGCCCGAGGCCGGCTGCGCGCAGGAGGGTGGGTTCGCGCCGCAGCGACCGCTGGAGGCTGCCGTCAGCGCCCCGGAGCTGGGGAGCCACGATCCCGATCCGCGGGCTGGATGCGAGCGTCTGCATCATGGTCACCACGGAGAGCGGGGCGAGCGTCACGTCCGGGTTGAGGACGAGAACCGTCTCGGACGCCGGCGCGCTCGCGACTCCGAGGTTGATCGCTCCGGCGTAGCCGATGTTGGACGATCGGATGACATGGACGGGGTAGGGCTGCACTGCGGCGAGCGTCGCATCGGTCGATCCGTTGTCGACCACCACCACGTGGGCGCGAAGGTCCCCGACAGCCGCTGGCAGACCTGCCAGCAGGTCGGTGACGACGGCTGCACTGTTGTACGTCACGACGACGACGACGACGTCGAGGGTATTCATTGCCGTCAGCGTAGGTCCAGCCACTCAGCGCCCGCACCGAAATGACGACCGGCAACTGGCGCCGTCACGTCGTTGGCGGCACGAGTGAACCCCTGGCAGTCTTGACGCGTGTCCGCCGCGCTGCCTGGATCCTGGGACGGCCTCGTGGTCGTCTGCGCCGGCACGTCGTGGGACGGCGTGTGGTTCCCCGAGAAGCACATCGCGGATCGGCTCACCGATTTTGCTCCAATCCTCTACGTGGACCCACCCGTGTCGGTCCTGACGAGATGGAGGGACCCAGCTCGGGCCGCATCACTCAAGGGCCCGAGGCTTCGCCTGATTCGGCCCGGTCTGGCGCGGCTCACTCCTGTGATCCCGCCGGGAATCCACCGCCTCGGCTTTCCGGAGGTGGGCGACTGGCACCTGCGCCACCAGGTGCGGCGTTACACCTCGATGCTCACCAACCGAGTGCACGCCGTCGTCGCCGCAGCGCCGAGCGACCCGTTCGGTGCCTGCGACGAGCAGCTGCGAGTGGTCTTCGCCACCGATGACTGGGTCGCGGGGGCGCAGCTCATGGGCATCGCCGAGGGCCAGATCCGACGGGCGGAGGCGCGCCTCGCAGCGAAGGCGGACCTTGTCGTCGCCGTCTCGGAGACGCTGGCCGATCGCTGGCGCGATCGGGGTCCCGACACTGTCCTCATCCCAAATGGATGTGACAGCGTGGCGTTCGCCCTCACAGACGAGGCTTCGTCGCCCGACGATGTCGATCTTCCGCACCCCATCGCCGGCTTCATCGGCCATCTCTCGGATCGAATCGAGGTCAGCCTGCTGGAGGCCGTCGCCGAACGGGGTCGGTCGGTCCTTCTCGTCGGTCCCAGACAGAGCACCTTCGACATCCACCGCCTGGATCGCCTTATGGCCCGTCCCAACGTTCGTTGGGTTGGCGCCCGGCCGTTCGAGCAGCTGCCGTCATACATGCGCCTAGTCCACGTCGGCATGACGCCCTACGGTGACACTCCGTTCAATCGCGCCAGTTTTCCGCTGAAGACGCTCGAGTACCTCGCCGCCGGAAGGGGAGCGGTCGCCACCGAACTCCCGGCAGTTCGCTGGATGGACACGGACCTCGTGCGCGTAGCGTCGACCCCTGGGGCGTTCGCCGATGCCGTCGACACGGCACTCGACGAGCCCCGGACACCGGAGCTGGCCGGGCGGCGCCGTGCGTTCGCGACGCAGCACGGCTGGGCGGCCCGAACTGCTCGGTTCGCCAAGTGTCTCGACATTCAGGAGCGGTAGGAGTAGGAGTAAGGGAGCAAGTGCGTCGCCTGCCGCGCCCGGCTACGGCGCGGGGCGGACCGAGTTGAGCAACGTCCGGCCCGACGGCGCAAGCACGATTCCGTAGGTGAGAACACCAACGACGCCACCCACGGCCAGCTGTCTGATGTCACCGTCCACGAATGTGATCGCGACGCTCGCGGCGACGGACGCGCCCAGAGCGCCCGCCAGGGGAAGGGCCGCCGCCGAGGCGAGGTCTCGAACACCGATCCTCAGTTGACGCAGGGCGAAGAGGAAGGCTGGCACCATGAACGCTCCGGCGACAAACAGGTGGGCAATGGCCACGCCCCTGATACCTCCCACGTCCGCCCCGATGGCCAGCCCCGGCGCCAGGAGCCCCAGCCACAACAACTGGAGCTTCAGCGTCGAGTGCCCCCGTCCCGTGGCGACAAGGAGGTCGGACACAAGCTGGAGGGCCACCCGAATGGCGCCAAGCAGCGCCAGAAAGCCGAGCGGGGCGGCGGCCGGAGCCCAACGCGCCCCGTAGACAAAGCGGACGACAGGCAAGGCAAGTGCGGCGACGAGCGCGGCCACCGGCACGGATACCGCCAGCAGAAGGCGCAGGGCGCGCCGAAACGCGAGCTGGAGATCGCCGAGGTTGTCCTGCAGCCGGGCGAACGCGGGGACGGAGACCTGAGCGACGGCCGTGGAGAACATGTTCACTGGCCAGCTGGAGAGATTGAATGCGAGCAGGTAAAACCCGAGGGAAGCAGGTCCGAGCACGCGACCCACAATCATGTAGTCGACATTGAGTGCGGCCACGGCGACGAGCGACGTCCCTGCGAGAGGTAGGCTCCCCCGGAGCAGCTGCCGAGCAATCTCCGGATCCCAACCCGGTCGGTAACGCGCAGGCGCGAGGAGGAAGTGGAGGATGCTGTTGACGGCGTTCCCCACGACCCGACCCCAAGCCAGGCTCCAGGGGCCGAAGCCCCGCACCGCCAGCAGGATCGTCAGCCCCGTTGTGACCGCCAATCCCGTGACGTCGGCCACGGTGCGCCGGCCTTGCCGGAACGACCGAGTCAGCAGGGCGGACGGTACGGCGAAGGCGCCACCGATCACGACACCAAAGGCCAACAGCCGGACCACGCCGACCGCCGACGAGGCGTTGAGGGCGCTGGCGAAGGCGGGCGCCAGAAGAAACATGAACCCAAACAGCAGGCAGCTCGAGCCGAAGATGAGTGTCATAGCCGTCGGAGCGACTCGGGACAGGTCTCCGGGCCACCGCACGATCGTCGGCTCGAGCCCGAGATCATTGACGTTGGCGATGAGCACCAGTGCAACCAGGGCCACCGTGAAGGTGCCGTAGTCGGCCGGCGACAGGAGGCGGGCCAGAATGATTCCGGTCCCGATACTGACCGCCCGGCTGATGACGTTGCCTGTCAAGCCCCAGCCGAGGCCCCGCTTGACGAGCTGCCCCAGCGAGTGGTCGGCGGCTGACCCATCCGGATCCGGCTCAGTGTCCTCCCGGATCGTCGAATCCCTTCTGGATACGGCCGCGGACGTTGCGGAGACGGCGCAAGACGGGGACGCGGTCGCCGAGTCGCCGCTTGAACACCTGCGCCGAGTGAGCGGCCTGCAGCCTCAAGCGCTTCTCAAGGGGCGCAAACGAGTAATCCGGATATCCGGCATTCGCAGGCTGCAGATGCCAGTTGTCCTCGTCCTCGGCGTCGGCCAGCTTGAGGAAGAGCGCAGCGCGGTTGTCGGCGATGTCCAGCAGTCGCCAGTCGGAGGACTCGTCGAGGAAACGGAACACGACGTTGACCGCAGGGATCGGGATGTCGTCGATGAGGAGCTTCCCACCCACCTTGAGACGGCGATCGATGAGGTGGAAGTCGACGACCGGATAGGGAAAGGAGTGCTTGCCGTCGATGAAGGCGAAATCGAATGTGGCGTCACCAGGGAGAGACGGGAGCACTGTGTCGGAGGAGCCTTCGATGAAGGTGATCTTGTCGTCCTGGATCCCCTCGCTCTCAAGATAAGCGCGAATGCGCTGATGCTCGTCGCCGAATGGACTGATCGCCGTGTGTCTGGCGCCGGCTGCTGCGAGGACGACCGTCGAAGCGCCAGCGCCAGTCTCCACCGAGGAATCATCGTCTGCGACGTGCGTTGCGAGAAGCTCGAGCGTGCGGGGCGTAGCGCTCCACACGCGTGTGCCGCCCGAATGGAACCTGGGTTGCGTGGCGAGCAGCGACCGGACGACGCTCGCGACCTCAGCAGTCGTCATCGCCCGATCCGGTGGTGTGCCCAGCGTCCAGATGGCGACACGGGACCCAAGGATCGACGGACGTGACAGAGCGCTAGGAAGTGCATGCTTGATCATAGGCGTGGATCTGCGCCTGACCAACAGATGTGCGTCGACGTCGCGCTGGGCAAGGGAGTTGGCACCGCCCTGATTCGTCACTGAGAGCCTAACGCGGCCATTGTGTTCCCGGCGCCTGGTTGAGCCGGGACGCGTATGCCCGGAGTCGCGGCGGCACCGCCGCCGCTCCGGCGCGCAGCGCAGCGGTTCGGGCTGCTTCGGCGAGAATCGCCGCGTGCGACAGCGGCTCCTCGAGCACCCGCTGGTAGGTCAATTCGAGCTGACCAGCAATCGGCGCGAGTGAATAGGTCCTCACCGCGACAGTCCGGCCGAATTCACCGAGTCGACGGCGCTCGGCCTCGTTGTCCGCCAATGCGTGCAGTTGGCCTGGCAAGCGATCTCCCGACGTGCGGCCTCCGATGCCATAGAACCCCTGATAGTCGAACAAGTCGATCGACTCGGGACTCAGGATCTCCGAGAAGCCGAGTTCGCCCAGCACGACCAGGGGTTTCCCGAATGACATAGCGCGAAGAGCGGAGCTCCCCATGCCGACAGCAATGTCCGCTGCTGCATAAGCAGGCCGCGGGTCAAGCATCCCGCCTGTGAATACCACCACCTGGCGGCCATTGCGCTCATCGACAGCGCCCGCCAGTCGGCGCAACTCCGGCTCAGCCGGTCCTTCCCCCACGATCACGAGGCGGACGGGCAGCTTCGCGGCCAGGATCCCAACGGCGTCAATGGTGCGCCGCAAACCTTCGAGCTTCAGCCAGCTGACAAGCCGGGAGACGACGACGATATTGAGATGGTCGTCATCGAGACCGTATTCTTTCCGAAAATCCTCGGTGTCGACGACGCTGCTGTCGTCAGCGTCGGTGTCGATCGGAGGGACGAGAAGGTCCACGATGCCTCGCCTGCAGCCCCGACCCTCTGCCTGCAGTGCGGGAGTGCCGAACGTTACGGGGATGCTTCGCGGGAGGAACCTGGGCACAGTCATCGACATGACCGTACAGAGCATGGGTGACGGACGAAGAAGCTGAAGGCCGTAATAGGCGTCGAGGCACTGGGGCCAGTCCCACACGTGGATCAGGTCGGGTCGCTCGCGCCGAACTGCCGAGCGCAAGGATCGGATCACCGCAGGCGACGGATGCGAGCGAGCGATGGGAGCGGGGATGTACTGCAGGTCGCGTGAGCGGGCGAGCGCCAGTGCCGGCCCTGGGGTGGCGAAAAGCACGACGTCGTGGCCGAATGTCGAGCGGATCGTGAACGCCAAGTCGATCGCGTTGGTTTGCGTCCCACCGAACTCCAGACGGTGAGCAAAGACGAGGATCTTCATGAGGCCGTAGCGAGATCAGATGGGCCATCGGACTTCCCTCGGCGAACCGACCCCCCGAAGTGTTCGGGAGCGGTCGGCGCGATGAACCGCGTAGTGTTAGTGGCGATGACGGGTGCCTGGGGAAGGCGACGGGTATCTCGTCGTCGGTAGTGAGATCGTCGGGTGGTGGTCAAAATCGATGACGTTGCTGCTGGTCAGTCACCCGTCACCGAGTGCGGACAGGCCGGCCCCGGCCGCCTCGTACCGCCGGCCACAGCCGCACGTCAGGTCGGTGCCGAGGTCGGCGCCGCAGGTACACACCCAACCTACCCGACGGGCGGGCGAACCTACGACCAGGGCATGGGCCGGGACATCGCGCGTCACGACGGTGCCGGCTCCCACCAGGGCGTGGGCGCCGATGGTGACACCGCAGACGATGGTGGCGTTCGCGCCGATCGTGGCGCCTTCGCGGACCCTGGTTGGCACGAACTGCTGGGTCCCTTTCTTGATGGCGGCGCGGGGTCGCAGGTCGTTCGTGAATACCATGTTGGGCCCGAGGAAGACGTCGTCCTCGACGGTTACACCGTCCCATAGCAGCACGGCGTTCTTGATTGTGACCCGATCGCCGACCCTGGCGCCGCCTTCCACGAAGACGTGGTCGCACACGTTGCAGTCAGCGCCGATCTGCGCCCCTGGCAGGACATGGGCGAACGCCCAGATGCGGGTCCGGGGACCCACCAGGTCCGACTCGCACAGCCCCCTGGGGTGGACGAAGACCGACTCGTCGAGGGCCATCACACAAGGGCCTTGGCGAGCGCCTCGACGACCCTCTCCTGCTGGGAGGTGGTGATCCCGGGGAACATCGGGAGGGAGAGAATCTCGACGGCCGCTCGCTCGGCGACGGGAAGGCCGCCCGGCCCCGGACCGGAAGCGAGGAAGGCTGGCTGGAGGTGGACGGGAACTGGGTAGTGCACGCCGGCGCCGATCCCCGCGGCTCGGAGTCGCTTCAGGACCACGTCGCGGTTGGCGACCCGCACCACGTAGAGGTGCCACACATGGACGTTCCCGGCGAGCGTCTTGGGCGGCGTCACGCCCGCCAGGTCGCCGAGCAGGTTCTCGTACCGATCGGCCGCCCGCGCGCGCTCGTCGTTCCATGACCGCAGACGGCGCAGCTTGGCCCGGAGGACGACGGCCTGGAGGGAGTCCAGACGGGAGTTGAAGCCGAGCGTCGCGTGCTGGTACGACCCCGAACCGCCGTGATTCCTGAGGGCACGGACGGCGCGGGCGATGGCCGGCGACCCGGTGAGGACGGCGCCGGCGTCACCATAGGAACCGAGGTTCTTCCCGGGATAGAAGCTTGTTGCCGCAGCCACGCCGAATGAGCCCGCGCTCCTCCCGTGACGGCTCGCGCCGTGAGCCTGTGCGGCGTCCTCGAGGAGCAGCACGCCAGCGGCATCGGTCACCGAAGCCAACTCGTCCATGAGGGGGATCTGTCCGAAGAGGTCGACGCCCACCACGGCCCTCGTCCGGGGGCTGATCGCAGCCGCCACCTGGTGAACGTCGATCAGTTGACAGCGCTCGTCGCAGTCGACGAACCGAACCGTCGCTCCGGCTCGGACCGCCGCTTCGGCCGTCGCTACGAAGGTGTTCGCGGGAACGATCACCTCGTCTCCCCGCCCGATGCCTGCGGCGCGGAGCGCGAGCTCCATTGCGTCGGTACCGTTTGCCACGCCGACGCAGTGGTCGACGCCGGAGAAAGCGGCGAACTCGTCCTCGAAGGAGGCGACGTCCTCCCCGTTGACAAACGCGCTTTTGGAGATCACCTGCTCGAACCCAGAGGTGACCTCGTCGGCGATCTGGGCGTGCTGGACGAGGAGGTCCACCAGAGGGATCGGGGCTTCAGGCGTTGCTGGAGAACCAGCGGTGTCGGCAGGCATCGGTCAGGTGCACTTTCTTCTGGCGTCGGATATCGGAGCGACCGATTGTTGGTCATGGAGGGGTAGTACGGGAGCGGGGCCGAGGTCGCATGCGCCCGTGCAGCGGGGCGAGGCCGAGGGAGCGAGGAGTGGCCTCAGGACGGGTCTCCATAGCTCTTCAGCGGGTCGGCGGGCATGGCAGCGGAGCGGAGGCGGCGCGCCGGGACGCCGGCCCAGACCTCGCCAGGGGGGATGTCCCTCGTGACGACGGCTCCCATCCCGACGAGCGACCAGTCGCCGACGGAACGTGCTTCTCGGACGAGGGCTCCCGAGCCGATGTACACGCCGACCCCGATCTCTACCCCGCCGGCCAACTTTGCCCCGGCACCGAAGATCGCATAGTCGCCGACGACATCGTCATGGGTGAGCACCACAGCGGGCATGATCGTCACGTGACAGCCGATAGTGACCGTGGTCGTCGCCACAGCTGTCGCCAGGATGACGGTGCCCGGACCGACCTGCGTCGAGTGGGGGATCACCGCGGCCGGGTGGATTAGCGTCGCGTACCTCTCTGGTGCGAAACCGATGCGCTCGACCAGGCTTCGTCGCGACGTGTAGTTGCCGGGGTGACCAGTGCACACGACAACCTGGGTAGCGAGCTTGTCGAGTATCGCAAGCCCGCCGAGGACGGGGATGCCACCCACCTCGTGACCGGCGAGGTCGGGGGAGTCGTCCACGAAGCCGAGGAGGTCATAGGTGGACCGGTCATCGTTGATGGCGGCCACGACCGACGCCGCCTCCCGCCCGAAGCCGCCTGCTCCGACCAAGACCAGGGGGATCATGTCGACGTGCGCCCGGGAGCAAGACGGGCTGAGTCCTGGATGACGGCCATGACGCCGTCCTGATCCTCCTCGGTCATCTCGTGGTAGAGGGGCAGCAGGACGGCCTGGCGATCGAGACGCTCGGTCACGGGCAGGTCGAGCGAGGCACTGGTGGCGTAAGGCGGCTCGAGATGTGCGGCCATGATGCCGCGGCGGGTGGAGATACCGCGTTCTAGCATCCTGGCCATGAGGTCGTTCCGGGTGACCGGGAACTCTTCGGGAAGGATCAGCCAGAAGGACTGGTAGTTCGTGGTGCCGTACGCTGGGTCCTTGGCGAACGCGATGCCCGGGATATCATCGAGAAAGCTCCCGTACCGTTCGGCGAGCCGGCGTCGACGGGCCACGATCTCGTCGAGGCGGCCGAGTTGCACCAGACCGACGGCCGCCTGGATGTCGGTCATGCGGTAGTTATATCCGGTTTCCAGGTACTGCTCGATCGTGACCGAAGTCAAGGAGTGCCGTGCGGCTGCGCTCATGTTCATGCCGTGTTCGCGGAGGCGGCGTAGTCGCTCGGCCCAGTCGGGGTTCGAGGTCATCAGCATGCCGCCCTCGCCCGTGGTGATCACCTTGCGGGGGTGGAAAGAGAACGCCACGAGGTCGGAGTGCCCGCCGATCGGACGGCCCTTGTAGGTTGCGCCGATCGCACACGCGGCGTCCTCGATGACGGCTATGCCCCGCGGATCGCAGAGTCGGTGGATCTCGTCGAGGTCGGCGGGCGTCCCCCCCTGGTGAACGAGGATCACGGCCCGGGTTGCAGGCGTCAGCACCCGCTCGATCGTCCTTGCGGACAGGTTAAGGGTGTCTATCTCGACGTCGGCGAACACTGGGGTCGCCGCGACATAGCGCGCTGCGTTGGCGGTGGCTATGAACGAGAGGGAAGGCACGATGACCTCGTCGGCCGGGCCGACCCCGAGCACGATGAGCGCGAGGTGCAGGGCGGTGGTGCAACTCGTGACTGCGATCCCATCGGACGCGCCCACGCGCGCGGCCAGGGCATGCTCGAACCGCTCGACCCGCGGGCCCTGGGCGATCCATCCTGAGCTGATCACCTCGGCTGCGGCAGCTCCTTCCTCGGAGCCGAGCCACGGTCGCATGATGGGGATCATGACGATCCGTCCTTCGCTCTCAGGACGTGCGGGGGGGCATGGCGGCCGACACAGCGGGTTCCTAATTCTCGCATCCTGTCAAAACCTCCCGGTCGCAGCCAGCGTACCCAGCAGCCCCGGCTACGAGGACCGTGCGTCCGGGCGTGGTGGAGCCGGCGGAAGTGCCGTCGTGCGACGACCTGCCTGCGAGAAGACGGACGTCCACCCAGTAGTTCGCCGAGCCATGGCTCTGCGACGGAACCCGCCGCCGGCGCAGCACGGCGTACAGGTAGACGCCGTTCGAGCCGTCCACGCCCTCGGCGCGCGCCTAGAGCGGGCCGTTCGTGGTCCCCGCCGATGCGAAGTGCCCGCCGCGGCCAGGTCGCGTCGGTGAACTTCCCTCGAACGGCGTGGCCGTCCGCCCAGGGGACTCTCCTCCAAGCCGGCGAGGCCGGCCTCGCAGAAGCGCTTTCGCCGCTCGGGCACGATCTCCCACCGGTGTCGAGCCGGGCGGCGATCTCGTCGTTGTCCGGGCCCCGGGCGGCCACGAGCATGATCTCGGCTCGCACAACGCCTCGATACGGCAACGTATAGCAACGGCTCCTGGCCTCCAACTCTCGGCGCTGGTCGGCCGTGAGGCTCAACACGTGAGGGCTCTTCTTGGGCATGGCGTCCCCGCTTGGGGGAAGACCGAACGTTACCGAAGTCCCACACTTACGTGACCGTAGTGACATGCTCATATTTATGCCGGGAGGTACTTATCCGACGGGGCCCCACGGTGTCGGTGACGTCGGCCCGGTCAGGGCACAGCGGCGGCGATCACCGCAGCCAGACTTTCCCCTATGGCGAGCGACGCTGTTGCCGCCGGCGAGGGGGTGTTGAGGACGTGCACCACCCTGCCCGCTTCGCCGAGGACGAAGTCGTCGACCATCCGACCACGGCGGTCCACCGCCTGGGCCCTCACGCCGAACGGCCTGGTCTCCCAGGCGACGTCCTCCTCGCGCAGCTCGGGGACGTAGCGGCGCATGCCTCGGAGGAGCGCCCGCGTGTTCCGTTCCGTCCACACCTCCACGGCGCCTGTTCGATAGTGTGCGGCCGCCAGCTGCCAGGAGCCACCGAAGGCGGCCGCCCGTGCCAGGAGGGCGGGTTGCGACAGGGACACGACAGCATTCGGGCCGGCCCAGACGGCGCCGTCTATTCGGCGGGTGAAGTGAACACCGAGAAAGGGGAATGCAGGGTCCGGTACCGGATAGATGTTGCCGCGCACGAGCGCCGCTCCCGCTGGTCGCAGCGCGATCCACGAGCCCCGGAATGGGACGATTCGCACGTCGGTGCTGCAGCCGGAGCGGGCGGCCAGGCGTTCCGACCACAGTCCCGCGCAGACGACTGCACCGGACGCCTCCAACTCTCCCCCGGTGGTCTCGAGGCGCACCCTTCCGCCGGCCTCGTCCAAGGACGTCACGGAGACGCCGGTCCGCACGTCGAGTCCAGCGGCAAGGGTATCGCACACGAGGCCGAAGTCGACGACTGCGGTCGTGGGGGAGTGCAGCGCCCGGATGCCGACCGCGTGGGGCTCCACCTCCCGGAGCTGGTTCGCGTCAAGGACGGCGAGGCCGGCCACGCCGTTGGCGCGTGCCCGTTCGACAAGCGCCTCGAATCGACCTAATTCCGCTTCAGAGCTGGCAATGACCAACTTGCCGTTCTGATCCACCGGGATCGCGTGGTCGGCGCAAAAGCGCTCCATCATCGACTTTCCCCGCCGGCACAGGTCGGCCTTCGCCGAACCGGGCGGGTAGTAGACGCCAGCGTGGAGCACCCCCGAGTTGTGGGAGCTCTGATGTGTCCCGACCCTGGATTCCTTCTCCAGGACCACGACCGAGGCGCCTGGCTTCGCCCCCTTCAGGGCGTATGCTGTCGCCAGCCCGACGATTCCGCCTCCGACGACGGCGATGTCGACCCGCTGCACGAGGCTCGTCGCTAGGTAGTCGGGGAGCGGTGGTCCGGTCCCGCTGTCATGCGGCTCCGCCCGAGGGCTGGGGCGCCGTTTCCCGCCACCACTCGACCAGGCGTGCCAGCCCCTCGTCCAGCCCGATCTTGGCTTCGAAGCCGAGCCCGTCGCTCGCCTCCGACGTGTCGGCGATACGCCGGCGAACGGCGTTCACCGAGCGCTCGGGCCCGTGCTCGGGGTGCAGGGGCGACCCCATTACGTGGAGCAGGGCATCGGCCAGCTCGACCAGGCTCGTCTCCGTGCCTGACGCCACGTTGAACACCTTGTCGGTGGCATCCGCGGCGGCGGCCAGCAAGTTCGAGCGAGCGACATCGTCGATGTAGACGAAATCCATCGTCTGGCTCCCATCTCCGAGGATCAGGGGCGGCTCGCCCCGGGCGATGCGCTCCATCCAACGGATGAGCACTTCGGTGTAGACGCCAAAGACGTCCATCCGTGGCCCGTACACGTTGAAGTAGCGCAGGGCGACGTAGTCGAGGCCGTGGGTGTCGTGGAAGCTGCGGAGCAGGCCCTCGTTGAACACCTTCGCCGCGCCGTAAAGCGTCCGGTTGTTGTACGGGTGTTGCGCCTCCGTGGTGGGGAACTCGTCCGCCATGCCGTACACCGACGCGGACGAGGCGGCAACGAGCTTTGTCACTCCGGCGTCTACCGCAGCTTCGATCACGTTGAAGGTGCCGTCGACCAGGACCTCGAGGGCAAGCCGCGGCTCCTCGGCGCACTGCGTGATCCGGATGGCTGCCTGATGGAAGACGAGGTCGATGCCGTCCATGGCGGCGGCCACGACATCCCTGTTGCGGATGTCCCCTTCGATCAGGCGCAGCAACCCGGCTGTGGCCGGGTTGGCCAGGTTGTCGCGGCGACCCCTGACGAAGTTGTCGAGGACGACGATCTCACCGACCTCTTCGGTGATGAGCTGGTCCGCGATGGTCGATCCCACCAGACCGGCCCCGCCGGTGATCAGCACGCGGGCCCCGCGGAGGTTCATCGCTTGTGGTCCTTTCATCAGAACGCCAGGGGAACGACGGCGCCGCCGTTGCGGAGGCTTTCAGAGGCGCCTTCGAGGATCTGCAGCACGCGCAAGCCGGCCCTGCCGTCCGTGCTGGGTGCTTCACCAGTCCTGATCGACCGTACGAACTCTTCCACGACGGAACCGAGGGCTTCACGCTCGGTCAAAGCGGGCGCCAGCATGTCGCCGATCCGGTACGAGAAGAGCCGGCGGCGGCGTTCCTCGCCGACGACCGGCTTCTCCACGTCGACGCCCTTGTCGAACAGCTGGACCCGGGCGGTCAGGTTGAGGTCGTCCCAGACGAGCATTCGGCGGGAACCACCGATGATGGTCTGGCGGATCTTTGTAGGGCTCAGCCAGTTGACGTGTACGTGGGCGATGCCGCCGTTGGCGAGGGGCATCGAGAGATAGGCGATGCAACTACCCCCGACACCCATTGGATCGGCGCCCACCGCGCCGACGTGTGTCGGACGACAGGACGGAGGCAGCACGAAGTCGAGGATCGACAGGTCGTGCGGTGCGAGATCCCAGAGGACGTCGATGTCGGGCTGCACCAGACCAAGGTTGATCCGCACAGAGTCCACGTACTGGATATCACCCAATTCGCCGCTGAGTGCGAGGTCCCGTATGTGTCGAACCGCAGAAGTGTGGCAGTAGGTGTGGTCGCACATCAGGACCCGCTGGTACTCCTCGGCGGCCTGCACGAGCTTGCGGCCGTCGGCCACAGAGGCCGCCAGCGGCTTCTCCATCAGCACGTGCTTGCCCGCTTCGAGGGCGGCGAGGCCGAGGTCGATGTGCGTAGCAGCCGGCGTGGCGATAGCGACTGCATCGACCCCGGGATCGTGCAGGACTTCCTCAAATTCGCTCGTCACGCGCACCGTGCTGTAGCGCCCGGCGGCCCGACGGGCTTGGTCGACGTCAAGGTCGCAAACCCACTGCAAATGAACCTCGGGCGAGGCCGAGAAGTTGCGCACAAGGTTCGGGCCCCAATAGCCCGCACCCACTACAGCTACACCGACCGGCTTCATAAGATGTGCGACCCCCCAGTTCGAATGGTACTCACCCACGATCGAGGACCGTGGGAAGCGCCCACGCGTTCGTCCGAGGCTAGCTAGTGCGCGTCTTCTTGTTTCCTCGGACGTCTTGAGGCGTGGGTGGCCCTACGCGGGGCAGCGGGGGCCGGCGGTGAGGTCGACGGTCCGATCGAGGCGGATCGCGTAAACGGCGGCCTGTGTGCGCCGTTCCATGCCGAGCTTGCGCAGCAGGTTCGAGACGTAGTTCTTCACCGTCTTCTCGGCGAGAAAGAGTTGCGCGGCGATCTGCCTGTTCGTAAAGCCCTCGGCGAGGAGCCCCAAGATGCGTCGCTCCTGCGCCGTCAGGTGGTCGAGGCCGCTGTCCGCCAAGGTGGTGTCGCATCGGAGCCGACTCGGCGTCTCGCCGAGGATGTCGCCGACCAACGCATCCTGCAGGCGACGGGAGTCATACCGGTGCAGCCGTGCGCGTGGGGTCTCCTCGCACGTCCCACCGGTGATGGCGTTGCTCTCGCAGCGCCTCAACAGATCCTGAACCGTGGCGGAGAGCTGGTCGAGGCACTGGCGGGTCTCCGCCGGGACGCCGGCGTGGTGATCCGCCGTGTCCAGCAGCCTCGCCATGGTCGCCAGCGACCGGCGTACGTCGCTGCGGTCGTTACGCTCAGTGCGCACTGCCCCATCTTGAGAGTGGATATCCGCCTCCACGCCGACCCCCCCAACTAGACAGCTGAGGACGCCCCTGCCCCCAAGCTAGAATTCCCGACCACTGCCACGTACAGTAGTGATGATACCACCCGCAGTACGATAATGCCAACCCCAGAAGTACTCCGTTGCAGGCAGTGTGGCGGGCCGGGGGAGGCGACGCAATGGATCATCTGACCAATTCTGGCTGCTCGCGACCCGCGGTCCGGTCATCCCTGTAAGAGCCTGATCAGACGGCGGTGTTCATGTCGGTGGCGATCTGGGCCGCCGTCAGTGCCCGGTTGTAGACTCGAGCCTCGTCGATGCGGCCGCTGAACCACTCGCCCCACACGGCGTTGCCGCCGAAGCGCAGCGGGTTGGCCGAAGGCGAGATGACGCCGGAGATGGCCCGGGTGGAGACCTGGGTGCCGTTCACGTAGAGGCGGAGGGTGGTGCCGTCGTAGGTGGTGGCGAGGTGGGTCCAGGTGTTGGCCGCCACCGCCGTTGTGCCCCTGGTGCCCTTGTCGCCGGTCACGTTGACGTAGCCGTCCGGGCGGTTGGCGTCGTCGTTGGCGTACAGGGCGTAGGACAGGTTGTTGGTCGTCTCCTTGAGCACGGCGGTCCGCCACTCCGTGCCCTGGGCGACGGCCGGGTTGACCCACGCCTCGACGGTCATGCCCGTGGTGAGGTCGAGCGAGTTGGCGTCGGGCACCAGCACCGAGGCGTTGGTCCCGTTGAACGACAAGGCGCCGCCGAAGCGCCCGGCGGTGTTCCAGGTGGCGTTGGACAACGTGCCGTTGTTGGCGTTGCCGGAGAGATCGGCGACCGTGGTGCCGGTTCCCGCGTTGAACGACCAAGCGCCCACCAGGCCCGGCGGACCGGTGTTGGACACCGTGACTGCCACGGAGGCCGAGGTGGCCGCGTTGCCTGCCGCGTCGCGGGCCACGGCGGTGAGGCTGTGGGACCCGTTGGCCGCCGACGCGGTGTCCCAGGACACGCCATAGGGGGCGGCGGTGTCTTCGGCGCCCAGGTTGGCGCCGTCCAGCTTGAACTGCACGCCGACCACCCCGACGCCGTCGGAGGCACCGGCGGTAACCGCCACCGCACCCGACACCGTGGCTCCGGCCGTGGGCGACGTCACCGACACCGTGGGGCTGGTCGTGTCGGCGGTGACCACGGCGGTGGCCTCGTTGGACGGTGGACTCACGTTGCCGGCCCCGTCGCGGGCGGTGACCTTGTAGTAGTAGGTGCCCGCAGCCAATCCGGGATCCGTGTAGGTGGTGCCGGGAGGCTGCGCGACCCGGTTGGCGAGCGTCGGCGTGAAGCCAGCGGTGGTGGAGCGGTGCAGGTTGTAGCCGGTGACCCCGACGTTGTCCGTCGACGCCGTCCAGCTGAGCCCGGCCGCGCCCATCCCGCCGGTGGAAACGAGGTTGGTCGGGGCGGTGGGGGGCGTGGAGTCAGCGACGGCGTTGGCGACGGTCACTTCGACGGGCGTCGAGGGACCGAGGTTTCCGGCTGCGTCGCGGGCCACACCGGAAAGCGTGTGCGGGCCGTTGATCGCGGTCGTCGAGTCCCAGCTGATCCCGAAGGGGGGGGCGGTGTCCTCGGCGCCGATGTCGGCGCCGTCCACCCTGAACTTCACCCCAGCCGGAACCCGGGGCGCCTCCACTACGAGGACGCCGGACATACCGACGCCTCCGGGCGCACCGTGGATGGTGCAGTAGTAGCGGTACGTGCCGGGAGCGTTGAAGGTGCGGGAGAAGCTCTGCCCGGTCGCCACCAGGCCAGAGTCGAACGATCCATCGTCGGCCGTGATGGTGTGCGACCGGGTCCCCGGCTTGCTCCACGTCACTGTGCCGCCCTGGTCGATCGTCGCGTGGGCTGCCTCGTAGACGTTGTCGCCGACGTTGACCGGAGTTGTCATTGCGTTCACCAGGTCGGTGGCGCTGGCGGCCAGCGCCACGGAGCCTGCCACGGTTGACCCCGACGCGGGCGCCGTGACCGTCACGACAGGAGCCGTGGTGTCGGAGGCGAACGAGGCGCTGGCCTCCTTCGATGCGGGGCTGAGGTTGCCCGCTGCGTCGCGGGCCAGAACCTTGTAGTACCAGGTTCCGATAGTCAGGCCGGAGTCGCCGAACGTGGTGCCGGTCGGCTGTGCCACCCGGTTGCCCGCCGAGGGGGCGAAGCCGGGGGTGGTCGCGCGGTGCACGTCGTAGCCGGCCACGCCGATATCATCGGTAGCGGCGGTCCAGCTGAGGCTGACCGAGGCTTGGCCGCGGGTGATCGTGGCGTTGGTGGGTGCCGCGGGTGGCGTGGTGTCCGGCGCCGGCGATGAGACGGCGGTGTTCATGTCGGTGGCGATCTGGGCCGCCGTCAGTGCCCGGTTGTAGACTCGAGCCTCGTCGATGCGGCCGCTGAACCACTCGCCCCACACGGCGTTGCCGCCGAAGCGCAGCGGGTTGGCCGAAGGCGAGATGACGCCGGAGATGGCCCGGGTGGAGACCTGGGTGCCGTTCACGTAGAGGCGGAGGGTGGTGCCGTCGTAGGTGGTGGCGAGGTGGGTCCAGGTGTTGGCCGCCACCGCCGTTGTGCCCCTGGTGCCCTTGTCGCCGGTCACGTTGACGTAGCCGTCCGGGCGGTTGGCGTCGTCGTTGGCGTACAGGGCGTAGGACAGGTTGTTGGTCGTCTCCTTGAGCACGGCGGTCCGCCACTCCGTGCCCTGGGCGACGGCCGGGTTGACCCACGCCTCGACGGTCATGCCCGTGGTGAGGTCGAGCGAGTTGGCGTCGGGCACCAGCACCGAGGCGTTGGTCCCGTTGAACGACAAGGCGCCGCCGAAGCGCCCGGCGGTGTTCCAGGTGGCGTTGGACAACGTGCCGTTGTTGGCGTTGCCGGAGAGATCGGCGACCGTGGTGCCGGTTCCCGCGTTGAACGACCAAGCGCCCACCAGGCCCGGCGGACCGGTGTTGGACACCGTGACTGCCACGGAGGCCGAGGTGGCCGCGTTGCCTGCCGCGTCGCGGGCCACGGCGGTGAGGCTGTGGGACCCGTTGGCCGCCGACGCGGTGTCCCAGGACACGCCATAGGGGGCGGCGGTGTCTTCGGCGCCCAGGTTGGCGCCGTCCAGCTTGAACTGCACGCCGACCACCCCGACGCCGTCGGAGGCACCGGCGGTAACCGCCACCGCACCCGACACCGTGGCTCCGGCCGTGGGCGACGTCACCGACACCGTGGGGCTGGTCGTGTCGGCGGTGACCACGGCGGTGGCCTCGTTGGACGGTGGACTCACGTTGCCGGCCCCGTCGCGGGCGGTGACCTTGTAGTAGTAGGTGCCCGCAGCCAATCCGGGATCCGTGTAGGTGGTGCCGGGAGGCTGCGCGACCCGGTTGGCGAGCGTCGGCGTGAAGCCAGCGGTGGTGGAGCGGTGCAGGTTGTAGCCGGTGACCCCGACGTTGTCCGTCGACGCCGTCCAGCTGAGCCCGGCCGCGCCCATCCCGCCGGTGGAAACGAGGTTGGTCGGGGTTGACGGGGTCACGTCATCCGCCTGACGGACCAGTTGAACCTGCTTGCCCAGGGACGGCAGACCAGCGTCGTCGACAAGGAAGATCCGGTAGTACCCGTCCGGGGCGAGGTTCGGGTTGACCGGGATGGTGGCGTTGATTTGGCCGGCGGTGGCGGTGAAGTCGAGTTGGAGGAACTGCGGGTCGAAATTGAGGGTATGGGTGACCGTCGGCAGCTTGGCGAGGAAGACCGACGAGACGGAGCCGCTATCCGGCGTGTCGATGGGCACGTTGACGTTGCGACTCACCGTGGTCGGGGCCGCGGTGATCGTGGGCCGGGCTGCCTTGTAGAAGTAGGAGGGCGAGTAGATCTCAGCCGTGAACACGTCGGGCCCGCTGAACCGTCCGCCGCCGGCGGCCAGCACGCTCCCGTCGTTCTCGAGGAAGGCGACCGAGTGGTACATCCTGGGGTCGGTCATGGTCGCGACGGTCGTCCAGGTGTTGGCTACCGGGTCCCAGATCTCGTTGGAGTAGACCGGTGTCTCGTAGAGCGTACGGCTCCGTGAGCCCCCGACGGCCATCACCCTGCCGTCGGCCATCGCCACGAGGTTGTGCTCGAACCGGCTTGTGCCCGGCGCGGCGATGGGCTGCCAGGTCGGGTTGGTGGCGTTCAGGTCGATCACCACGGCGGCCGGGGAACCGAAGGTGTCGCCCGACAGCACGACCTTCCCGCCCCTGTACATGGTGGCGGAGCCGTCTACGACCGTCGTCGAAGGCCCGACCGTCCAGGTCTTGGTCTGCACGTCGAGGAAACCGGTCTGGCCGGTGCTGATGGCATACACGAAGATCCGTCCGTCAGGCATAAGAAAAGACAGCGGGTACTCGCCCTCGTTGATGTTGGTCGTGCTCGCCCCGGTGAGGAGCGTCCAGGTATTTGTCTCCGGGTCGTAGACCTCAGGTGTGTTTGCCCACACGCTCGGGGTGATCATGCCGCTGAAGGCGACGACCCGGCCGTCGCCCAGCAAGGTGAGGCTCGGGTACCAGCGTGCGACGTTCATGTCGGCGACCCTCGTCCAGGCGCCGGTAACGGGGTTCAACACGTTGGTGTCCTTGATGCCGTATTCACCGCTGGTGTGTCCGCCGGCCACCAGGAGGCGGCCGTCGGGCAGCTGGACGTGACCACTGCAGAACAGTCCGCCGGCCACCGTGTGGGTGGTGAAGCTGTTAGTCCCCTGATCCCACAGGAACGCGTTCGACGGCTGCTCCCAGGCGTCCAACAAGAACGTCTTGCCGGTGTGGAGCAAGGCGGTGTGGATTGCGACGACCGGCAGGGTGTACCTGGCCGACCAAGCCCCGTCGATGTCGGGGGTTGCCGCCGCGCTCGGCCGGACCGATGCGATCAGCAGTGGGGTGGACGCCCAAAGCAACACAAGAACGAAAGACGCGATCTTGCGTCCGGAGCGCGCCCCACGACTCCTCACCTTGCGCAATATCATGCACCTCTCCTGCTCGAGCGGATCAGCGTAGGTGCGCCACGTCTCGGTCGCCTAAACTAACTCCTGCCAGGGACCCTGCCGCAGTCCTACCTGTCGTGCCTGCGGTCATCGGTCGAACTCCATGCACGGGTCTAGTAGGGAGCGGCCGGGGTTGGATTCCGGACAGGACATTTGCCCTGCTGCGAGTCGGAGAATGTGTGGATGTCTGTTACTGAATCGGCCTGGGTATCCCGGAGGCTCAGACCTCCGGAAGTCGGTCGTGAGTGACTGTTGAAGTCATCAGGGCGCGATCCGGTAGATGATCGGCCTCGGATCACCGAGCATGTGCGCCTCGGCGGCGGTGAGTTCGTCGGCC
>JAHFUS010000098.1 GCA_023264975.1 Actinomycetes bacterium
GAAGTGCCCTCCTGGTTGGGTTCCTGCTGCTCTCGATAAGCGCAGTTTCCCTTGCCAGGAGGGCCCTTTCGCGGATACGCGCCGATCAGCTCAGGTGGCTCTGTGAATGATCGGGGCTAAGGGCCTTCTGCTCCTTTCCGAACCCTCAACTCCCGCCGTACGTGACCTCCCACAGGCACAGGCCGTGGGGCGGCGCGGGCTCGCTGGCCTCGGCTCGGGTGCGGGCGCGGATCAGGGCGCCGATGTCGCCCGCCCGCACCTTCCCCAGGCCCACCGCCACCAGCGTGCCGACCAGCGAGCGCACCATCTGGTGGCAGAAGGCCGACGCCTCGATCTCGAAGCGCAGGACGCCTCCACCCAGGTCCGTCCACGCCGCCTCCCGCACCACCCGCACCATCGACCGGGGGCCGCGCTCGGGATCGGGGCCGGGCGGGCGCTTGCAGAACGACGACCAGTCGTGCTCACCGATGAGCGGGTCGCATGCCAGCGTCATCGAGCCGAGGTCGAGGGGGTGGTCAACGTGCCAGGTGGTCGACGCCAGGAACGGGTCGGGAAGGACGCGGTTCAGCACCGTGTACCGGTAGCGGCGGCCGGTGGCCGAGTGGCGGGCGTCGAAGCCCTCGGCCGCGACGGCGGCGCTGCGCACCACCACGGCGGGGCCCAGCATCTTGTTCAGCGAGCGCTGGAGGGCGACGAGGTCCGGATCGCCCTGCACGTCGAAGTGCACCACCTGGCCCCAGGCGTGCACACCGGCGTCGGTGCGGCCGGCGCAGGTGAGCGACACCTCGGCGCCGAGGACGCGCCCGAGGGCGCCGGCCATGTCGCCGGCCACCGTGCGCACGCCCAGGTTGGGGGCGAAGCCCCGGAACCCGCTGCCGTCGTAGGCCACCGTGAGGCGTACCCGCGTGGTGGGGCCGGTCCGGGGCGGCGGCGATCGCCGTACAGCCGCGCCCTCGACCGGCGCCGGCGCCTCCTGCTCGACCGGCGCCGGCGGACCGATGTCCGCCGACTCCTGATCGAACAGACTCACACCAGTTCGATGCGGGCCATGGGGGCGTTGTCCCCGTGGCGGGGGCCCAGCTTGAGGATGCGGGTGTAACCACCCGGGCGGTCCTCGTAGCGGGGGCCGATCTCGTCGAACAGCTTGTGCGCCATGTCCTTGTCACGGATGAACGACACGACCTGGCGGTGGCGGTGCACGCCGCCCTTCTTGGCCTTGGTGATCACCTTCTCGGCCACGGGCCGCAACTGCTTGGCCTTCGCCTCGGTGGTCACCACGGCCTCCGCCGCGATCAACGACGCCACCAGGTTGCCGAGCATGGCCTTTTGGTGGGCAGCGCTGCCGCCGAGGCGGCGGCCCTTCTTCGGTGTCCCGGGCACGCCCATGCGGTTACTCCCCGCCCTTGGTGCGCAGGGCCAGGCCCCGCTCGTCGAGCTTCACGAGCACTTCGTCGAGCGACTTCTGCCCGAAGTTGGTGATGGCCAGCAGGTCGTCGACCGTCTTCAGGACCAGCTCGCCGACCGTGTTGACCTGGGCCCGCTTGAGGCAGTTGCGGGGCCGCTCCGACAGGTCGAGGTCCTCGATCGGCAGGTCGAGGTCGGGCGACCCGGTGCTGGCCGCGCTCACGTCGCCCAGCTCGAGCCCCTGGGGGCTGTCGCTCATATCGGCGACCAGGCCCACCAACGACCGCAGGGTTTCACCGGCCGAGGCCAGCGCCTCCCTGGGCGAGATGGAGCCGTCGGTCTCGATGTCGAGCACCAGGCGGTCGAAGTTGGTGGACTGCTCCACCCGGGTGGGCTCGATGGTGAAAGCGACCCGGCGGACCGGTGAGAAGATCGAGTCGACCGGCAGCACGCCGATGGTGGCCGACCGCTTGTTCTTGTCGGCCGAGACGTAGCCCCGGCCCTTCTCCACGAAGATGTCGAGGGCCAGGCGGCCCTTGGAGTTCAGTGTGGCGATGTGCAGGTCGGGGTTGAGCACCTCGACGTCGTTGACCGGATGGATGTCCCGGGCGGTGACGGAGGCGGGGCCCCGCACGTCGATGCGCAGGGTGACGTCCTCGTCGCCGTCGACCCGCAGGACCAGGTCCTTCAGGTTCAGGATGAGGTCGGTGACGTCCTCCTTCACCCCCGGCAGGGTGGTGAACTCGTGGAGGGCGTCGTCAAAGCGGATCTGGGTGGCGGCTGCGCCGGGGATGGCCGACAGCAGCGTGCGGCGCAGCGAGTTGCCGATGGTGTGGCCGAAGCCCGGCTCCAATGGCCCGATGGCGAACGACTGGCGGTTGGCGTCCTCTTCGGACAACGCCTCGACGGTTGGGCGCTGGATGATCAACACAGGGGAACTCCTTTGGCGTCGGAGCCCTCGCTCCTCGGCGTGTTGTCGCGATGACCCCGGCGCCGGCTGCAGCCGTCCCGGGCAATGACTACTTCGAGTACAGCTCCACGATCAGCTGCTCACGGACCGGGACGTCGATGTGCTCGCGCAGGGGCAGGTCGCGCACGGCGACCTCGAAGCCGCCGTCGCCCGCCTCCAGCCACGGCGGCACCTGGCGGTCGAGGGTGTCGACGTTGTGGCGGATGACGATCATCTCGCGGGACCTCGCCTTCAGGGCCACCGTGTCACCCTTCTTCACCCGGTAGCTCGGGATGTCGACACGTTTGCCGTTCACGAGCACATGGCCGTGGCGCACGAACTGGCGGGACTGGCTGCGGCTGGCGCCCCAGCCGGCCCGGAACACCACGTTGTCGAGGCGCAGCTCCAGCATGCGAAGCAGGTTCTCGCCCGTGATACCCGACATGCGGGTGGCTTCCACGTAGAGGTTGGCGAACTGCTTCTCGAGGACGCCGTAGATGCGGCGGGCCTTCTGCTTCTCGCGCAGCTGGCCCAGGTACTCCGAGCCCTGGCGCATGCGGTCGCGCCCGTGCTCACCCGGGGGGTAGGGGCGGCGCTCGATGGGACACTTCATCGTGTCGCACTTGGGGCCCTTCAGGAACAGCTTCATCTTCTCCCGCCGGCACAGGCGGCAGACGGGACCGGTGTAACGAGCCATGTCTTTGTTCTCTTCCCCTTAGACCCGGCGCCGCTTCTTGGGGCGGCAGCCGTTGTGCGGGATGGGCGTGACGTCCTTGATGCCGGAGACCTCGAGGCCGGTCTGTTGGAGCGACCGGATGGCCGTCTCCCGACCCGAGCCGGGGCCCTTCACCAGCACGTCGACCTTGCGCATGCCGTGCTCCATGGCCCGGCGGGCGCAGGCCTCGGCGGCCAGCTGGGCGGCGAAGGGGGTCGACTTGCGGGAGCCCTTGAAGCCGACGTTGCCGGCGGACGCCCAGGCGATGATGTTGCCCTCCATGTCGCTGATGGAGACGATCGTGTTGTTGAACGAGCTCTTGATGTGGGCGACGCCGAAGGCGACGTTCTTGCGCTCGCGGCGGCGGGGACGCCGGCCTCCAGGCTTGGGCTTTGCCATTACTTGCGCACCTTCTTCTTCCCGGCCACAGTCTTCTTCGGGCCCTTACGTGTACGGGCGTTGGTATGGGTGCGCTGGCCCCGAACGGGCAGGCCGCGGCGGTGCCGGATGCCCTGGTAGGAGCCGATCTCCATCTTGCGTTTGATGTCCTGCTGGATGTCGCGCCGCAGGTCGCCCTCGACCTTGAGGTTGGCGTCGATCCAGTTGCGCAGGCGCGCCACCTCCTCGTCGGTGAGGTCGCGCACGCGCGTGTCGACGTTCATCCCGGTCTCGGCGCAGACCTTCTTGGCGGTGGTGCGACCCACCCCGAAGATATAGGTGAGCGAGATCTCGAGCCGCTTCTCCCGCGGGATGTCGACTCCGGCGATTCGTGCCACTGGCGCTCCTAGCCCTGTCGCTGCTTGTGGCGGAGGTTGGTGCAGATCACCATGACCCGGCCGTGACGGCGGATCACCTTGCACTTCTCACACATGGTCTTGACGCTCGGTCGTACTTTCATCACTTGTACCTGTAGGTGATTCGTCCGCGGGATAGGTCGTAGGGAGTGATCTCCACCTGCACGCGATCGCCAGGGAGGATGCGGATGCGGTGCATGCGCATCTTGCCGGAGCTGTGGGCCAGCACCTTGTGGCCGTTCTCGAGCTCCACCTTGAACATGGCATTCGGCAGCGGCTCGATGACGGTGCCTTCGAGCACGATCGCGTCTTCTTTGGGCTTGGGCAGATGAACTCCTCGTTGCGAAACTCGTGCTTCCCGGCGCGCCCGCGCTGAAACGTGCCAGCAGGGCTCGGGCCGAAGGTAAAGCGTAGCGCGTCCGCCCGGGGAGTGGGTAGCCCAGGGTAGCTCCGCACTTCTCGGCCACATCTGCCGGCTCTCGCCCAGGACCGCACGTGACACGCAGTACCGGCGTCGGCGCGCCTCCGGAATCCCTTGACATACCTCCGATCCGGGGACCACACTGACTGGCGCCACAGTGGTCGAGATGGACACTCTGGCCGCACAGAGGGGGATAGGGCCGTGACGGATGACGGCAGCTCGCGCCCTGGCTCCGGCCAGGACGCCGACCCTTACGCGCCAAGCCTGATTGGCCGGTGGGAGAAGGCGAGCTGCGTCGGCACCTGCGCTCACGACTACCCCGACGTGATCCGGTTCTCCGAGGGCACGTACCTCGGGTCGAAGGGCCCCGGGCAGGGTTTCGTGCTCTGGGACGCGGGCATCTACAGCCGGCCGTCGGCCGACAGCCTGCGCCTGTCCACGGCAACCGATGAGCTGATGACGTACCAGTGCTCGGTCTCGGCGACTCAGCTCACCGTGACGGCCGGGCCCGACTGTCACCTCGAGTACCGCCGGCTGCCCGACGCGGACGCCGGGGACCGATCAAGCGACGTCACAACCAAGGAGCGCACGTGACCACGAACGGACAAAGCCACGACCACCCGGGCCCTCGGGCGGCACAAGCAGGGACGGGCGAGCAGGGAGACCATCCGGAGGCTCCTGCCGCCGTCACCACCCTGGGAATCGTCCCCGAGGCGGAGCCCCTCGCCGCCGAGGACCTCAGCCCGAATCCCGAGGGCCCCGGGCTCCCGCCCGGCCTGCCGGCAGGGTCCGGGCAGCTCCCCCCGTTCCCGTTCCCGTTCCCCAAGCCGTGCAAAATCAACCTGAAGGCGGGGTGCTACCGGATCACCTACCGGCCCAGCCTCTTCGTCACCTACCGGGGCACAATGCGGGTCGAGGCCTCGGGGGCGCAGAAGATCGTCAGTGGCGACCTGTACAGGTTCACCTCCTTCCCCTTCCCCCAGCCGTTCCCCGGCCCCCTCCCCAAGGACCCGGGCGACGAGGGTACGGGCAACGCCACCGCCCTGAGCGGCCCGCTCACCGCCGGCAAGCTGGCCGAGCTGGTGGGCACCGGGTCGCTGGGCGTCCTGTCGCCGGGGATCCCGATCTACCCGCGCAACAAGTACTACTCCTACCTGAAGGTCACGGGGGTGCAGCAGAGCCCGCCGTTCAGCTTCGGCGGCTGCAACCTCACCCTCACCGCCCAGGAGTACCAGTACGCCCAGCCGCCGGCAGGCACCTTCAACGGCACCTTCCCGGCGTCGCCCGGCACGCGCACGGTGAAGATCGTGCTCGGGCCGAAATCGCCGGCGCCGATCGGCAGCCCCGGGCCGTACTTCGAGGGGCGCCTCACCGAGGCGGGCGTGGACAAGGGCGAGTTCACCATGGGATGGGTTTCGCCCTACTTCCGCAAGGCCACGGTGGAGATCGACACCCTCAACGGCGCGGTGGCGCCGGCGGCCGTCGGGGCCGACGACTTCCGCACCGTGTTCGCCACCGCCGGCTGGGACCTCACGGTGTCCTACGACCAGGTCAACGTGCCCGTTCCCGCCGGCGTGGTCGCCAGCGATTGCTGGGCGAGCGGCAAGCTGCACGACCTCATGACCACGGTCCGCAACCCCGCCACCGACCTCGACAAGGAGTGGCGCATGCACCTCGTCGTCGTGCCGGCCCAGCTCGGGTGCGGGCGGGGCGTCATGTACGACACCATCGTCGTGCCGCGGGAGGGCGTAGCCAGCTTCTGCGACGACGGCTACCCGAGCACCGACACGACCTTCTACGGGGCCGCCGCCGACAAGAAGCAGCGAAATGTACCCCGGGCGTTCCTGCGCAGCGCCTCCCACGAGCTGGGCCACGGGTTCAACCAGGTGCACCAGGAGGGCGAGGGCGGCGCCGACAACTCCATCATGACCACCACGCCGGGCGTGGCCGGCGTGCTCAAGGACGCGACCACCGGTGCGCCCGGGATCTTCCCCGACGACATCAACCTGGGCTTCAACGACCACTGCCGTCGCCACCTGGCCCACTGGCCGGACCCGCTGGTACGACCCGGCGGGCACACGTTCGGCTCCGGGCACAGCGGCCCGGCCGTGCCTTCCCCCGACCGCCAGTACTTCACGCCGGACGAGCTCGAGCTTCGCCTCGAGATGGCGTCGTCGCCGATAGAGATCGGCGAGCCCCTCCGGCTGTCGTGGGCCCTTACGAACACGTCTCAGGCGGCCCTCCCGGTGCCGAACGACATCAGCGTCGAAGCCCAGCAGGCCGTCGTCTCCGTCACGGGGCCGACGGGCGTGGAACGGGTCATGCGCTCGTTCGTCATCCTCACCGACGCCGTGAGCATCCAGCCACTGCCGCCGGGGGAGTCCCTGCGGGCCGAGACGCGGGTCTTCTGGAGCGCCGAGGGGTTCGCCTTCGAGATGCCCGGCCGTTACCGGCTCGACATCGAGATCGCGTGGGTGATGCAGGGCGGCATCGCCTTCGGGGTACGGGGGACCACCGAGGTATGGGTGAACTTCCCCCAGTCGCAGGCTGACAACGACGCAGCTGCGCTGCTGCTGTCCGAGGAGGTGGGCAAGTACGTGGCACTCGGCGGGGACGCGGCGCACCTCACCGACGCCGTCGCCAGGCTCTCGCAGCTCTCCGCCCTCGACCTCGACGCCGACACGGCCGGCACCAAGGCGTTGCGGGGGTTCGACGGCATCCTCCCGTCACCGGCTGAGGACATCCGCCATGACCCCAAGCCGGCCGGCGTGCGCAGCTAGCAGCACCGCCACACCACACGCACTCGAGACGAGGGTATCCGCCGACCTCATCTACGACCAGTTCGAGCTGGCCCTCGAGCTGGTGCGCCCCAAGGGCCTCGAGAAGCTGGAGGCCC
>JAHFUS010000048.1 GCA_023264975.1 Actinomycetes bacterium
CCGGAGGACAATCGAAATAACGGTTGACCTGCCACTTTGTGAATTACACGCTTGTCGAAAACGGCCTCCGGTCAGCTTCCCAAGCTGAGAACGCGAGTTCGATTCTCGTCGCCCGCTCTCGAAAACGCCCTGCTCAGGGCGGTTCGCAGTGGCCGGCAGCTTCGGAGCCTCGGCCGGCGTGCCACAAGCGTGCCATTGTGGGCTCGCTTGACGGCCGTTCGACGCTGCCTTCGCCACTACGAACGCGACTTCTCGGTGACGTGGTGGAACCATCGCCCTCCGTGCCACCGGGCGGCTGCCGTCGATGAGACGCCGGTCGCCGCTGGCGCCGGCAACGAGGTGCCGGCAATGCGCCAGCCACCAGCTCAGCTGGGTCACGCCATACGGTGCAACACCGCGTCCACCCACCGGTTGCCGCCCCCGGTTCAGACGGTGCCTGGTCGGGCGCCCTGGCCCTCGGCCGAGGAGGCGGGCCGCGGAGCCGTTCCGTTGAAGCGGGCGAAGCCGCCCTCGGTGAAGCGACGGCGATCGCCGACCTCGACCAGCAGCGGCCTCGGAGCGATCGGCGATACCGCAACAGCCCGCCGAAGGTGGAGGCGGTTGCCTTGATCAGCCGGGCGAGCTCTCAAGTTGCCTCGCGCTCGCGGGCATCACGGCCTGTGGTAGGGATCGCCGCTCGGCTGGGCGGGCACCGGGGGGCGGTGAGCGCCGAACTGCGCCACAACGGAGGCCGCTGCGGGTACTGCGCCGCGGCCGCCCAGGATCGAGCCGACCGGCAGCGGTCCCGACCGAACGTGTCGGCGCTGGTGGCCGTGCCCGAGCTGAATCGGGCAGTCGCTACTGACAACATCGCGCTGGCTGACCGGAGGGTTCGGAGGAGACGTCACGAGTCGGCAACGGGCGTCTCCCGCTCTAGCCGACGTACGTCGTCCCTATTCACCAGTCCTGCCGAAGCGCAATATCATCGCGCTTGATTGCAACCTCTGCTCCGAGTCGCACGATGCAATCGAGCAAGTCCTTGTGGGAGTCAGCAGGGTCATAGCGGAGGAGGCGGATATTCATGTTCCGTCGGATTGAGTCGTCCAGACCCTCGTGCAGCTCCCCCTTAGGCGTCGTCATGTAGTGCGCTGGCGAAGACGGATGAGCGTAGGCATGCTGTTCCAAGAACAGTCGCAAATCGGGGTCGGAAAGGCTACATCCCAGAAATAGAAAAGTTTGAGTCAAGAACAGCGCATCCATTAGAGCTTGGAATGACCGGTGGTCTTGCCGGATGCGGGCGTAGTCCTCGCGGGTGAACACCATCTTCGATGGTTCATCAATGGAACCGTGAACCTTTATCACTGCGCGCTGACTGCCCCTAAGCACTCGGGGCGTATCCGCGTCGTAATACGCCTTTACGACAGTAGCACCATGCGTCTCGCTCTGTGCATAGACATCGTAGATCTTGTCGAAGTTCTGGGTCAGGACAAGCCTAGTATCTAGATCAAATATGGCCTTGTGAAGATCGGCTGGCTGATATTGCGGAGTCGAGAAGGTATCTAGAAGAAGAGGCACCCACTGGTCACCGAGCTTCTCCTCAAGCAATTCACAAGCGGTGAGATAGTCGGTTGCTTGGACAAGCCTCTTGATGTAGGTCTTCGGGTTAGCACACTGAGAGAGGGCCGCTGCTAAGAAGCCATCCCACGTGGCGGGATGGACGCCGCCATTTCCAACTGAGTTCCTGGATACCCCAGCACCGAGGAAGAAGACACAGCGTCGGCGTGCTATGTCCTCAACCAGGCTCTGTGGCCAGGCGATCACGAAAGCCGTCCGAGGTTGTCCAGCAAGCGGTCGGCGATACCTCCAATCGTCTTCGAGTAATCTCGGACTCGCGAGAAGTGTGCACCGACGACCCCATCTGCGCTCTTTAGGTCGAAGATGGGCTTCCGTCCGGTCTGAGACATCGGTATGAGACTGTGAAGGGTCGGTATAGAGCCCAACTCGTACCGATCTTTGGGAAGCGGGTTCTCCTCCAACGGAAGGAAGTTGGCATCGATCACGTGCGGTATCTGCTGCATGATCTCATCGAAGGCTTTAACGGCCCTTTTCTGACCGGTCGCGTCCGTCTTTGCAGTATATTGCTGAGTCACATATCCAGCGAAGCGCAGCTTCCATCGCACATCCTGAACCTCGAGTTCGGCTGGCTCCTCATTTAGAGAGAGACCGCCATCGAGCTGTTGGCGCCATTTCTTAAAGCTAATCGCAGTGTTCTGTATCGCTTTGAGGCTAAAGATGTCAATTGACATCGGCGAGACGAAGAAGTCGGACGCCAAGAGCACCGAGCGATTGATTGAGCCAAGGGATGGGCCAACATCAAACAGCACGAAGTCGTAGCCCGCGCAGCGCTGGAGCAGATTCGTGAATAGGAACGTTGTCCGAAGACCTCGCGTGCTTCCCGCAGTGGCCTGACTCCAATCCGTTGCGAGGAGGTCCTCTGTGAGAGCAAGACGTGGGTCACCGGGGATAACATCCACGCCGAAGGTTGTCGACTTCCGGGTAGTGAGCCTCTTTGAATACCCCTTCCCGGCAGCTAGCGGCTGTACAACTTGGTAGATCGTAAAGCGATCATTCGTATATATATCGTCGATGGTGCTGTCACGGAACACACTCTGAGTTGCGTTGCACTGAGGATCAGCGTCGATTATCAGTACGCGCTTCTCTCGCTGCATAGCGAGAAACGCTGCGAGATTGCAGAGTAGTGTCGTCTTCCCGACGCCGCCCTTGTTGTTGAAAACAGATATGGCCTTCATCAGGCGACACCGTACCAAGCTCGAGCGGGGCAGACGTGTGGCCCAAGCTACAGCCCGCAGTGGGTACGTACCTGCGAGCCGCTCGGGTTCAGGCACCGTCTTGCCCGGCCAGCGCCAGCGCAAGTCGCCCGGGCCCGTATCAGCCGCCAGGGTCCGTTTTAGGTCGCGGCCCGAAAGACGGACGCGCGCCGCCGTCCCACCACGGACACGTCGGCGGGGTCGTACAGGCTGCTCAGGGGTGTGCTCCTCCGGTACGTTCCTCGAGTCCGGCGGACCAGGCACGACAGCAGGGTGGTCTTGCCCGCCCCCGGGGCCCCGTGGACGACGATCGAGGGCCTGGCCCGAACGCGGTGGCTGTGAATAGACACACCGTCTGACCGTCCGACCCGGTCGGCGCAGACGGTCGGGAGGGCGATGACTCAAGGCGTGGTGGTGGAGGTCAGCCGGCGCCGCGTAGCGGCAAATCGACACCGTCGAAGCGCTCGAGTGTGCTGGCCGTTCCGGGCGAAGGCGGCGCCCAGACCACCGGCGGCCGGTCCGGACGCCTGATCGGCCCTTGACGCCCACGCTTGTCGCACTCTGCTCGGTAGCCCGGCATGAGCGCATCCGCCTTGCGGCTCGCACCTGTGCAGTCGTACTCGTAGATGGCGACCTCCGCCGACAGGAACACCTCAATCATCTTGAGGCGCTCGGCGAAGGAGATGCGGCGCCAAAAGGGAGACTAGGCTGTCATGCTTCGAGCAGCCGAGCGTTTGTCGGGTCGCTTTAGACACAAGGGGGGCGCCGTGCAGGGCAACCCCGGAGAGGACGCTAATGGACGTCTGACCTGGTAGTGGAGCCGGCGTTGCCGTTCTGTAATACCCACGATCGGTGACGCCATCGACCAGATGGCCCAATTCGGGCTCTCGTGCCGATCATGTGGGCACGCGATGGCGTTTCCGGCCGGCCGTTCGTGGGGCAGCTTGAGTTTCGATCGGTCCAGCGGCGAGCATGACGAGGGCGAGGGCGGCCTCTGCGGCGCGGAACCCGTAGGCCCGTCCGATGAGGCGGCGGACCTTGGTGTTGAGGCCTTCCACCCGACCGTTGCTCGATGGTGCTGGGATGGCCGGCCGTGGACCTCGTAAAGTGGGTTATCGTCAAGGGGCGGCAGTGGGAGTGTTTTAGCGCCACGGGGTTTAATCACACGGGCGATTGTTGTAGCGATCGGTGAGGGGGAGAGGTGGACCCGTTCTGGGAGCCTGGCGTTGGAGTCACCGACCTTGGCATGATCGCCGCCGTCGTCATCGCTCTTGTAGTGATAGGCGGTTGGATCTCGAATATCTACACCAACGCTAAATGTAAGTGCGGCCACTCGGCGACGTCTCACAGTCCGTCTGCCTTAGGTCCATGTCGATGGGTAGTGGTGACGGAGGGGGAGTGCGACTGCCGAGAATTCGAGCGGTCCAACTGAGGCTCAGTTCGTGTCACGATGGGCGGAAATGCCGGGCCCGGTAGCAGGCTGGCGGCTCGGTCTGGAAACGGACCGGGTCGAAGCCCAGCGTCAGAAGCCCTTGAAGGGGGAGCGACCGAGCGGTCCGAAGCATCAAGCGAAGCCTGCAGCGCCGTGAATGTGCCCGCGAGAGCGGGATCAGGGAGAGCCGAGCCCCGTCCCTCAGGGCGAAGGCCATGGAAGCGGTGAAGACCCTGGATCGCAACCGCGATGAACTCCCCGGCGTAGAGGGCTCGGAACGTTCGGAAGGTGACGACGGGAACTGTGGAGGCCCTCGCTGGCCCGGTGGCTGCGATCCACCGGAGCGGGGTTGCCCTATAACCCGAGAGGGGGAATGGGTGGCTAGCCCGGACCTTTCAGTAACCCGGTTTGGCTGGGCGGGCGCGGTCCGCGAAAAGGCCCTCCTGGTAAGGGAAACTGCGGTTATCGACGCCGTAGCTGTCCCAACCAGGAGGGCACTTCCGAGGTGAATCGTAATCGGCTCCGTCCCCGTGTTCAGGTTTCTGCAGATGGCAGCGGCGTGATCGGCCATGCCGGCGCTCGTTTGGTGAGCGACCTGGCCGACGAGGTGGGCCTCACCTCCGGACTGTCGGTGGCCATGGCATCGACCAAGAAGCGCCAGCGGGGCCACGACCGAGGCCAAGTGCTGGTCGACGTGGCCACCATGATCGCCGACGGCGGTGAGGCCATCTCCGATCTGGCCGCGCTGCGGGACCAGCCCCAGCTCTTCGCCGGAGTCGCCTCCACGCCAACGGCGTGGCGCACCCTGGAGGCCGTCGACGCCGCTGCCCTGGAGCGCATCGCCCAAGCCCGGGCCGCCGCCCGCCGGGTGGTGTGGGCGGCAGGAGGAGATCCGGGCTTCTACGTGATCGACTTCGACGGCACCCTGGTCGGCTCGCACTCCGACAAGCAAGGCGCTGCGCCCACCTACAAGCGGGGCTTCGGGTTCCATCCGTTGCTGGCGTTCCTCGACGGCACCGACGAGGCGCTGGCCGGCATCCTGCGCCCGGGCAACGCCGGGTCGAACACCGCAGCAGACCACGTCGCCTTGCTGGACCTCGCACTGGCCCAGCTGCCCGTGGACCCGGGCGAGCACGAGGTGATCGCCCGAGCCGACTCGGCCGGGCTGACGCACGGCTTCGTCGACGCCTGCCGGGCGGCCGACGTGCGCTTCTCCATCGGCCATGACCTGACCGAGCCGATCCGCAACGCCTGCCTGGCCGTTGCCGATGCACGTTGGTGTGCGGCCGTCACCGCCGACGGCTGTGACGAGCGGGAGGGCGCGGAGGTGGCCGAGATCACCGACCTGGTCGACCTGTGCCGCTGGCCGGCCGGCACCCGTGCCATCGCCCGACGCGAAGACCCCCACCCCGGGGCCCAGCTCAGCTTCACCGACGTCGACGGCCACCGCTTCCAAGTCTTCATCACCGACCTGGGCGATGGCGACGTCGCCTACCTGGAGGCGTTGCAGCGGGGCCGGGGACGAGCCGAGAAGCGGATCTGTGACCTCAAAGACACCGGGCTGGCCAACCTGCCATCGGCCAGCTTCGCCATCAACCACGCCTGGATGACCCTCGCCCTGGTGGCCCACGACCTGCTGGCGTGGACACGGCTGGTGGTCCTCGACGGCGATCTGGCCCGGGCCGAGCCGAAGCGGCTGCGCTACTGCTTGTTGCACTGCGCCGCCCTCCTGGCCCACGGCGGTCGCCGACTACGCCTGCGCCTCGCGGCCGGCTGGCCCTGGGCCAGCGAACTCGTCGTGGCCTTCGGACGCGTCCGTCAGCTGCGGCTGCAGCGCTGAACCGGCGCTGCGGACGCCGGCACCGCTCCTTCCACCCCGCCGGGACAACCCGAACCGCGTCACGATCCGTTCCTCGTCGCGCCACGAATCGGGTTCACGCAATCGAGTCCCAGCGCTGGGCCCCCATTGGCGGCACCCAGCCATCTACTGAAAGGTCCGGGCTAGTGCCATGGCCACAAAGGTTCGCGCGCTTGAAATGCCATGAAATGACGGGCATGTAGTTTCAGGCCCCGTCGCCCGAGGTCGCCGCTGGGTCAGCCGGGCCGACTTGGCGCTGCCCGGGTCCACCCCATGCCGCACACGTGCAGTTGCCGATCGGCCGCACGCCGGCGGATGGTCCCATGCTGGGAAAACAGAGGGACGACAAATGTGGCAGCTGTTACACTCAGGGTCACTTATCCGGAGTGGCCCGAGGGACCTGGCCCTAAGACGGCCCGGCAACCGACCGAGAATCGGCACGGTGCCAACGCCAGGTGCGATGAGGAGAACTAGCTCATGCCCCTCCAGCCGATCTGTCGGCGCGTCTCGCTCCGGGCGTGTCCCAAGCCCATCCGATCGTCAGGCTCCGCGGCGTTTCCCATGGCGGCGCTCGCTCCCGCCGTGACCCCGTGTTGCGACGATGCCTCGTGAGGCGACTCGTCGACGTCATTGCCGACGAGGCCGTCCTCGAAATCGAGCCGGTCCCGAACACCATGTACACGGTGCGGATGGGGCGGCTGAACGGCCCCTGCGACTCGTATCCGTTGGCGGACACCGTGTGGGTCATCCCCCTGGGAGAACCTGACCTCCCCGAGGACGAGCCCATCGTGGCCCAGGTCGAGGCCTCGTTGGCGAAGGCCGGCGGAAAACCGTGGCGGGCCTTCCTCAGACACTGCGACTGGACCGTCCCGGCGCTGGCGGTGACGGGGCTCCCCGAGGCGCGGGTGCGGTGGTTCGCCGACGGGCTCAGCCCGGTCGTTCTCCGGTGGTCGGCGGGAAGCCTCTCGGTGGAGGCGCTCGATGAAGATGAGGGCGTCCGGAGTGGGTCCTTCCAGGTCACCTCGGCTGACCGTCGGTGGCTGACGCCTGCTGTGATCCCACCGGCCAGTTCCCGGACGGCGGATGGCGATGCTGGTCGAGTGGCGGAAGTGGCAGCGCGGCGGGCCGGGATCACGCCGGGCCGGTGGGGCGCCTACCGGCCCCGGCCGGGTGTGCCCCTGGAGTTGGTCGGACGGATCCCGCACCCGCCCGCCGCGCAACCGAGGGCGGCGTACCTGGAATCGGGGCCGTGGAACTCGTGGCAATCCACACCCGGCAACGTCGCATTCCAGGCCCATGCGGTGGACGACATCGCCTGGCTGGTGGAGACGCTGGTGGCCTCCAGGCTGGCGTTGGGGGATGCGGAAGAGCGGAGTTTCGCCGCCATCCGGGAACGTCTTGCCGGTGCCGGTGACCCAGGGTGGGTCAGCCCGTCACTCACGGCCGTGCACCAGGGACCTCCCGAGCCGTTCGCCCGGCGAGAGGGCGCATTTGGCTGGCCCCGCTGGGACCGGGAACGCCAGGAGCCGGTCCCAGAGGCTCCGCTGTCACCCGTCGAGGCGGCCCAGGCACGGTTCCTCGAACACGCCCCGGACGACGTCGCCTGGCTTCTGGAACGCATTGGTCGCCTCGACGCGCCCGGACACGCCGGCCGCCGGGTACAGACCGAAACATCCGCCGTCCCGGACGGCGGGGCCGTGATCGGGTTTCCCGTCGACCGGTCCCTCGGCGACCTCGAGGTGGGCGTCCCGGGTGGCGGGAGGCCCGAGCCGGCGGGGCCAGCTCGGGGGTTCGTGACCGTCCCTGCTGGTCGCTCGTTGGTCCTCAGGTCCGGTGCGAGCTTCCGGGAGGACGATCTCGACCTGCTCGCCGGTCTGCCCAGAGGAACCGTCAACACGCTGTTCCTCGCAGAGCAAGCGGTGAGCGATTCCAGCCTCTCGGTCATCGGCCGCCTCGACGGGCTGCGGGGCCTGGACCTCACCCATACGCAGGTCACCGACGACGGCCTTGCCCGCCTGGGGGACCTCGACGACCTGCGCCTCCTCAACCTGACCGGCACCGCCGTCACCGACGCCGGGCTGCGGTGCCTCACCGGGCTCGGCGAGCTGCGCTTCCTCTACCTGGGTGACACCGCCGTTACCGACGCCGGGCTGCGGTGCCTCACCGGGCTCGGCGAGCTGCGCATCCTGGTGCTCTCCTCCACCCGCATCACCGACGCCGGCCTGGCTCATCTGACAGGGCTCACCAAGCTGGAGGAGCTCCACCTCTGCGGTTGCACTTGCATCGGGGATAGGGGCCTTCGCCACCTGGTCGGTATGGAGCATCTCGAAGTGCTCGACCTCACCTGCACGGACGTGACCGAGAAAGGACTGGAGCCACGTTGGGCTCTGCCCCGTCTTCGCCGCCTGGAAGCCACCCCCGGTTGGATGTGAGGAGGACAGGGGTCGAGGCGGTTCGCCCACCAGGCGAAGGCGTACTTGGATGGCGGGGTCCATCACCTGAGGAGCGCCGTCGTGTGAGATGGATGCGTGCGGAGCGGGGTGACGCGAGGGGCCTGACGTGGCAGCGCCCGGAAGGCGCGCAGACGAGGCGGCAGCGGGCGATGTGCGGTGCACGTCGTGCGAGAGCCTGTTGGCTGAAAACGAGAATCTGAAGCCCCGCCTGGCCGAGGTGGAGCAGGCCGTGGAGAAACTCCGCCCGGCCTTGAGCCGCCGGCCCGGCGTCGTGGTGCGGGGCGGACACGGCAGCACCTGGTGCGGTGCCTTTTTGTGCTGCGAGTCCTGCCTGTCCGCTGGCTTTCGCTGCGGGCGGCCCCGTCCCCGTCCTGGCCTGCGGGCTGCCCTCGCCGGCGCCGCCAGCAGACCGGACTGCGCGATATCGTGGTTCGTGGAGCCCTGCGCCGACGACCACCTCGACGATTACGCCGCGACGATCATCTCCGACGCCGGCGGAGCCGTCTACAAGGGGTCCGGTGCCATCGCCCTGCCGGTTTCGACGCCGGCCTTCGTGATCACCGCCTGCAACCCTGGCAGCGACGCCACTCATCCCCAGCACAACGCCGCAGCCAACGACACCCTCGCCGCCCTGCTCGTCGACATCGGCGCCAGCGCTATTCCGGTCGTCGGCGCCGCCCGGGACGGATCGTGGCGGGAGGACAGCTTCCTCGCCTCCGGCATCACCCGGGCGGAGGCGGCGGCCATCGGCGCCCGGTTCGGCCAGCTCGCGGTGTTCGAGCTGACCGACGACACCTGCGCCGTGGTCGAGGTAGCCAGCGGCCGGGCGCTGCGGGTGGTGCCGCGACGGAGCGAGCAGGCATGAACAGGCCCGCAGCCGAAGCGGCGCGCGCCCGCTTGGACGCAGCCGTCAGCGCCGCCGCCGTCGAAGCCCGGTGGTTTGAGCAGTTCGTAGTCGCCGCGCTCCGCGCGCTCATGGCAGCACCGGCGCTCGACCCGGCCGCCCTTGAGATCGCCGCTCCCGGAGCCGACTGGGCCGGGCTGACCACAGCAAGCCACGAGGCGGACGAGGACGAGGAGGACGACCCGATCACGGACTGGGCGAACGACGCCGAGCAGTTCGAACGGCACGTTCTCCGAGCCGGGATCCTGATCTACAGCAATCCGGCAGACCAGGGCATGACGTCGGGCAGCCTGGAACTGCGCACCTTCGTGGCTCCCGACGACCGGGGCTACCTGTACTGGGTGGGCGATGGCGAGATCACCGATGGCGAGATGTGGTTCGGCTATGAGCGGGGCGACAATGAAGCCCTCAGTCGTGAATTGTGCAAGCTGCTTCCGGACTACGGCGGATTTGGCGGGGCTGTAGTGCTGCCCGACCTCCCCGAGGTCGAGCGCCTCGCCCACCGCCTCGCCGAGAGGAAGCGGACAACTCCATGGCACCAGGCCGGCTTCGGCTGGCTGGGCCCGGAGGACGTGGACGGCATCGTGGAGGACCTGGTCCGGGACGCCGGCGTCGGGCACGAGGAGGCTCGTCAGGCGGTCCGCAACCTCATCGGTGGGAAAGCACCCCACCCTGAGCTGGCCTGGTCCATCGTGCACGCCCTCAATGGCCCGCCGCCCCGCCGTGTCGATGACCTTTACGACGGCACCCAGCCTCGAGTGACCACGTGGCCACTCGTGTAGGGGATGGGTCGACAAGCCTGACCCGTGAGCCAGTCTGCGACGAATGGGACGGCTTGGTGGCCGGTTGAGGACCTCGGTCGTGTGATCGCTTTCAAGGAACCACACACTGCGCCGGACATCTTCCGATCCGAGGTTCGAAGGCTGCGACAGGCGCCCTATTCGAACTCCGGACCAGCAGTCGCAGATCGCCTTGGATCGGCACCGTTGAGATGAGCGCCGCACTCCGGCACCATCGCCGGTGGCCTCGCCACCGAGCCCCTCGCTTTCGAGCAACCGGCGTGGCCGCATCACGACGATCGGTCACGCGAGAGCGGCGACCCGCTCCTTCATCGCATCACTTATACCGGCTCGGTAACGGCTTCGCCCGATGTCCATGGTCCGGCGCGGCCCGCCAGCCCAGAGCCGCGACAGAACAGCGAGGTGAGCCGGGCGCGGGAGGAGCACAGCACCGCGCCCGATTCGGCGGCGATCTGGCGGGTCCGCGCAGCCGCACACAACGACGAGTTTGGCGCTGCACGACATGCACTACGATCCAGCCTTCGGTCCCTGGTTGGGTGAGGCAACCCGTCGAGGGCGGTGAGAAGGCAACGCCTACTGAAGCAGGCGCCGAATCGCCTCCACTCCGAGACTGAGCCGCCGCACCTCGACGACATCACCGGTTTTCGGCGCCACGATCTCCTGGCCGGCGCCTACGTAGATCGCGACGTGCCCGCCGTCGACGACGCGTCCGCTACGGACGCTGCGGGTGAATATCAGGTCGCCGGGCCTGAGATCGGCGAGGTTCTCGACGGCCACTCCGCTCAGGATCTGCTCACTCGTCGTTCGAGGGAGCTTCACGCCCGCCTGAGCGAACGCCCACTGGACGAGGCCCGAGCAGTCGAACCCGACGCCAGGCGTCTCAGCACCCCACTGGTACGGCACGCCGAGCTGCGTCATCGCCGCGGCGATGACAGCGCTTGCCGATCCGACGACCGTGGTGTCCTTGCCGCCCGGGGCTGCCCCGCCCCCGTACTCGGCAGCCTTGGCCATCACGTCCTTGAAATAGGCGTCCGATCGGTTGTAGCGCAGCACGGCCGCCCGGAGGTCACCGACCTCGGGCCGGCCGCCGCACAGGTAGGCGGCCGCTGAGTAGATGGCATCCCACGCGTTGTTGGCATCGGGCGTCGCCCCAGGCGGGCGGTCGGGAGCCAGGAGGCCCCAGGCGGACCAGGTGGTCGACAGGAACTGCATCGGTCCGAGGGCGTGCGCCCAGACGTCCGGCTGCGAAGGGTCGGGGATGGCGGCGAAGCCTGCACGCCCGTCGATGGCCGGGCCGACGATGGGCGGGACGACATCGCCGCTGACTGGATCAGCGTGACCGCCACCGTGGTGTGACTCCACCCATCCGATGCCCGCGAGAACGGGCCAGGGCAGTCCCGGGCAGGTGAGGGACGCCGCCATATAGATCGGCAGCAGCTCGGGCGGGATCTCCGCGACCGCTCGATCGCTGGGCACGCTCGGCGCGCCACCGGGGCCCGTGAATACGGCCGCGAGAGCGATCGGTCCCGAGAACACGACGGCCATCGCGCCGGCCACGAAGCGCTTCACCAGGCTGCCCTCCCTTGTACGAGCGCTGCGGACGACGCGGACGCCCGGCTCCAACCTCCATGTGCGCTCGCCGCGGTCCGAGCGCGATCAGCAAGGTGGTCGTCGCGCTCCGGCGTCGCCCGCCGCACGTGGATGGGTTCGTGGGCCGGTCGACGTCGGACCCCGGATCAAGGAGGGCTCTTGTTTCGTCTCGCTGTCGTCATCGCCCAGGTGAGTGTGACCCCCAGCACGGACGGCATGCCGGGCGCGGCGCTGCTGCAGCAGATGCTCGGCTGGCTGTCGCAGATCGCCCTGTGGGGCTCGCTCGCCAGCATCTTCATGGGTGCCGCCATCTATGGCCTCGCCCAGAACACGGGCAGCTACAGCAATGCCTTCCGGGGCAAGCAACTGGCCCTGGCCGGCGGAATCGGCGCCGTGCTCGCCGGCCTCGCCCCGACCGCCGTGAACATGCTCTTCAACGCGGCCAAGTGACGGTGTCCTCCCCTGGCCGGGCAGGCTCCGATCAGCGCAGAGGCCGTATCCGGGCCGTTGGTCTCGGGTTCGCCGCCTTCGTTGCCGGACTGGCGACGGCCGGCCTGCTGTCCAATCGCGAGCCGGCGGCGGCGAAGCCTGGCAGCGTCGTCGACTCCCGCACGCCCAAGCCGTCATCAGCAGACATCAGGGTCCGGGGCCTTTCTGGGCACACGGCCGCAGGAGGCGGTGGCGATGGATTCCCGCACACCGAACAGGGCGCGGTGTCCGCCGCCGCCGCGTTCGTCACGACCGGCCAGTCGCTGCTGGACGTGGACCCGCTCGCCGCTGAGGAGGCTGTCCGCAGGATGGCGGCGTCCGCCACAGCCGACGCTCAGGTCAAGGAGCTGCTCGCCCGCCTGGCCTCGCTCCGGGAAGACCTGTCGTCCGGGACCGGGCCGACCGTGTACCGCCAGTCCCCCATCTCCTGGAGGGTGGACGGCTTCACCCCTGAGCGGGCGAGGGTCGCCGTCTGGAGCGTCGGCATCCTGGCGCGGGACGGGGTCGCCCCTCCACAGGCCGGCTGGGCGATCTCCGCCTTCGACCTGGTCTGGGAGCGCGGTGACTGGCGCATCTGGTCCGAGACGGTGACGCCCGGTCCCGCCCCCCTCGCCGACAACAGCGCCCCGCCGGCCACCAGCGCGCAGTTCACCGCCGCTCTGCGGGGCTTCGCCGACTTCGGGGCCGGCCGGTGAGGCGGGCCGGAGTCGCGCAGGGATGCCGTCGGATGGCGGCCGTCACGGTCGTCGGCGTCGCTCTCGACGTGGCGGCTGCCGCGCCCGCTCGGGCCGACATCCCCGGCGTCGGCATCATCACCAACGGGATCGGCGACTTGGTGGGCGGCGCCGCCGGCTTCGCCTTCGACAAGGTGGCCGAGGGCATCGCGCACTGGGTGCTCGGTGCGGTCGGGTTCTTCGTCGGCGGGGTCCTCGACTACCTGCGCTCGAGCGTCCGGCCCAACGTCGAAGCCGTCTGGTTCGCCGGTCCCGACTCGCCCTACGCCACCGTCCGCAACATCGCCGGTGTCCTCCTCGTCGGCTTCGTATTCCTCGGCATCCTGCAGGGCCTGCTCCACGGCGACACCGCAGGGATGCTCCGGCGCATGGCAGGCGGACTGCCGGCCGCCATCGCCGGCATGGTGGTCATGACGATCATGGTCGGCCGGCTGGTCGAGCTGACCGATGCCCTGTCCAACGCCGTGCTGGCGAACAGCGGCAGTCAGGCGCTGCACTTTCTTTCCGGGTATGGGGTGGTCGTCACCACAGCGACCGGCGGGTTCGCCGCCGTCGTCCTCGGCCTCGTCGCAGTGATCGCCGCCCTGCTGCTGTGGATCGAACTGCTCGTTCGCAGCGCGCTCGTCTACCTGCTGGTGGCCATCTCGCCACTGGGCTTCGCCGCCACACTCTGGCCGTCTGCTCGGGGCTTCCTGCGCAAGACGATCGAGATCCTGCTCGCCGTCATCGTGTCCAAGTTCGTGATCTGCGTCGCCCTCGCCATCGGCGTCGCCGCCCTCTCCGGTGCTGGCGAGGCGGGTAACGGCTACAGCGTGCCCGGCTCGGTCGGCGCAAGCATCGGGACGCTGTTCGTCGGCGCCGTGCTCCTGGGCCTGGCTGCGTTCTCGCCGTTCCTGGTCCTGAAGCTGGTCCCCCTCGCCGAGGGGGCGCTCCTCGCCCAGGGCATCTCCCATGGCCCGGCTCGCGCCGCGCAGAGCGGGATGTCGACCTACTCGAGTACGCAGATGGCAGCCCGGCTCTCGGGCTCGGGCTCGCGCTCCAGCTCCCTGTTCGCGGCGAGCACGGGCGGGGGCTCAGGCGACGGGACAGCGGGAGGTGCTGGCGCGGGAGGCGGGGCGGCGGGCTCGGGGGCCGGCGCCGCGGCCGCGGGTGCGGCCGGTGGTCCTGCCACGGCCGGAGGTGCCGCGGTGGTGACCGCGGCCAAGGCGGCGGGACGGGCGGCACAGGCCTCCGGGCGGACCGTCGCCTCGACAGCCAAGGCCGCCGATCCGCCTCCCTCGGCCGGGACGGAGCGGGCATGACCGCCACGACCGGAACGGCGACCAAGGAGCGCACGTACCGCTTCGCGCCGATCGACCGGACGGGTTGGATCCTCGGGCTCGGCGGGGCGCAGTGCGTCATCGTGGCCACCGGGGTGCTGCTCGCGGGATGGTTCCTGCGAGCAGGGGCACCGGCGCCGTTCGTGCTTGGACCGGCGGTGGCCGCAGCTGTCCTGGGCTTCGGCTCGTGGGAGGGCCGTACGGCCCACGAGTGGACCCCGATCCTGGCCCGGCACCTTGCCCTGCGTGTATCGGGCAGCCACCGCTGGTTCGCCCCGCTTCCCTACGTCACCGGGACGACGTCCGATCGCCAGCGCCCGCCGGCGCTGCCACCGTTCCTGGCCGGCGTCGACGTCCTCGACGCCGGGGCGGCGCCCTGGTGCGGTGCCGCCGGCCATGCCGGGATCGGTGTCCTGCGGGACAGGCGGGACCGCAGCCTGTCGGCCAGCCTGACCGTGAGAGGGCGGGCGTTCTCGCTGGTCGAGAGGTCCGACCAGGAGCGCATCGTCGAGCGGTGGGGCGACGCGCTGTCTGCCTTCTGCACGGAGCGACGGGGCGTCACGAGGGTCCGGGTCACCGAGCGCTGCTCGCCGGCGGGCGTCGGGGAGAACGAGCGCTTCGCCCAGGCTCACGCCACCGCCGCGGCGACGAGCGAGGCCCGCCGGTCGTACGAGGAGCTGCTGGCCGAGGCCGGTCCCATGGCGCTCCGCCATGAGGCGGTCGTCACCGTGACGGTCGCAGCGCGGAGAGCGCGGGGCGGGCGCTCGGGCGGCGACCCCGAGGACGGAGCGGTCGGGACGCTGGTCGAGGAGCTGCGGCTGCTCACCGCCCGGCTTGAGGCGGCGGGGGTCGAGGTCGACCCACCGCTCTCGGTCGCCCAGACCGCCGAGATGCTCCGCCTGCGGCTCGATCCCGCATCCGCGCCTGCAATGGCCGCCCGGGCGTCCACGCTGGCGGAGCTGGTGGGCGTGGTGTCACCCGCCTCCATGGGCCCCATGGCCACGGCAACGGAGTGGGGCCACGTCGTGGTCGACGGTTCCTGCCACCGCACCTACTGGGTGGCCGAGTGGCCGCGCCTCGACGTCGGCCCGAACTGGCTGGAGCCGATGCTGCTGCACGCCGGCGGCGTGCGGACCTTCGCCCTCCATTACGAGCCGGTCCCGCCCTCACGCTCGCAACGCCGCATCGAGCGGGACTCGACACGGTTGGCGACCGACGAGGAGCAGCGGTCCCGGGCCGGCTTCCGCATCGGGGCCCGCCACCACCGCGCCCAGGCCGCCGTCGCCGAACGGGAGGCGGAACTGGTGGCCGGCTACGCCGAGCTGGAGTACGCCGGGTTCCTCACCGTCAGCGCTCCTGATCCGGACCTGCTGGCGCTCTCGTGCTCAGAGCACGAGCAGATCGCCGCCCAGGCCGGGCTCGAGCTCCGCGCCCTCGACGGCCGCCACGACCTCGGCCTGGTGTGCTCCCTCCCTGTCGGCCGTGGCATCGCCCCCCGGCGGTTCGCATGACCGCCGTCCTCCACCGCCTGCGGGTACCGCGCCACCGCTCCACCACCGCACACCTGTGCTCGGCCTACCCGTTCCTGGCCGAGGGCGGGCTGGGCTCGGCCGGCGCCTACCTCGGCACCAACGTGCTGACGGGCGGCGGCGGCTTCGCCTACGACCCCTTCGAGGCCTACCGCTCGGGCCTGGTGACGAACCCCAACGTGCTATTCGCCGGCGAGCCCGGCACCGGGAAGTCAGCAACGGCCAAGTGCCTGATCTACCGGACCTGCGGCGTGTTCGGACGGTGGGTCGCCATCGCCGACCCGAAGGGCGAGTACCTGCCGCTCGCCGACGCCCTCGGCCTGTCGGTCGTGAAGCTCCACCCGGGCGGGTCCAGCCGCATCAACCCCCTCGACCCGGGGCCGGCCGGCGCCGCCGACGGACCCGACGAGATCGGCCGGCGCCAGGCCGCGCTGGTCGCCGCCCTGCTCGGCTCGGTCCTGCACCGCGATCTCACCCCGGTGGAGGACGCAGTGCTGGGCTGGTCGACGCTGCACCTGGCGCGGGCGACGGTCAACGCCGACCCGCCCACGCTGGCCGACCTGGCGGCGGTGATGGCGGATCCGACGGACGACATGGCCCGGCGGGCGCGAACGTCGGCCGCCGACCTGGCCCGCTCGGTGGACGCCGCCCTGTACGGGCTCGGCAAGCTCCTCGACCGGTCGTTGCGGGGCATGTTCGACGGCCCGACCAACGTGGGCGTCGACTGGTCGGGCCCCGGACTCGTGCTCGACCTGTCGGCCGTCCACCACGAGCGGGAGGCGCTGACGCTCGTCATGCTGGCCACGACGGCGTGGTTGCAGGCGCTGCTGGCCCGACCCGACGGCCCGCCGAGGATGCAGGTGCTCGACGAGGCGTGGTCGCTGCTGGCCGAGGAGCGGACCAGCCGGTACCTCCAGTCGTGCTGGAAGCTGGGCCGGTCCTACGGCGTGGCCAACGTGGCGATCGTCCACCGGCTGTCGGACCTGCGCTCGCAGGCCGACGACGGAACGGCGACAGCCAAGGTCTCGATGGGGCTCCTGGCGGACACCCAGACCCGGGTCCTGTTCCGGCAATCGTCCGACCAGCTCGACGACGCCCGCTCCCTGCTCGGGCTGACCTCGACCGAGGCGCTGGTGCTCGGCCGCCTGTGCCGGGGCCGGGCGCTGTGGAAGGTCGGCGGCCACACCGCCATCGTCCAGCACGGCATCGGTCGCTCCGAGCGGTTCTGCGACACCGACGCCCGAATGGCCTCTTGATGCCGCGCCCGGCGGCGCCCGGCGGCGCGCGACCGGATCGGACGTCCGGCGACGAGCTGTTCCCCTGGTTCGTCGCCCTGGCCGGGGGCCTGGCGCTGTTCGTGTGGTCGGGCGCCGCCCTTGCCGCGGCTCCCCGAGGCGGCGCCGGCCGGGTCAGGTTCGTCGAGGCGGGGGTGGCGCTCCTCCACCTCCCGGCGCATCTCTCCGACCCGCGCCTCGCTTGGCCGGAGCCGGCACGTGGCGCGCTCCCGGGCGCCGTCGCCTACTGGGCGGCACAGCTGGTCGTGCTCGCTCTCGCCGTCGCCGTGATCGGCGCCGCGGTCTGGGCGAGGCGGCGGCTCTCCGACGGCTTCGGCCCACTCGGGATCACGCCGGATGCCGGCTTCGCTCATGGACGCCAGCTCCGCCGCCTGGTGGTCCGCCGGCCGAGGGCCGGGCGAGTCACCATCGGCTGGTTGGGCCGCAAGCTCCTGGCCTGCGAGCCGCAGGCGTCCCTCGCCGTGATCGGGCCCAGCGGATGCGGCAAGACGGCCGGGTTCGCTATCCCCGCCCTCCTCGAATGGGAGGGCCCGATCATCGCCACGTCGGTCAAGGCCGACCTGATCGCCGCCACTGTCCGCCACCGCAGGGGGCAGGGCACGGTCTGGGTCTACGACCCGACGGAGGTGAGCGGCGAGGACGTCGCGCCGTGGTCCCCGATCGACGCGTGCAAGACCTGGCGCGGGGCCATGCGAACGGCGGCGTGGATGGTCGAGGCGGTGACGCCGCAGCGCGACAGCCTGGTGGACGCCGACTACTGGTACTCCCAGGCGCGCAAGGGCCTGGCGCCGTACCTCTACGCCGCGGCGGCCGGCCACCTCGGCATCGCCCAGGTCGTCCGCTGGATCGACACCCAGGCGACCACCGAAGTTGAGCGCCTGCTCCAGGACGCGGCGACCGCTGCGCATGCGGTCCAGGTGGGGGACGACGAGACCGAGGCGGCCCTCAATGAGGAGTGGACATCGCTGTACGAGAAGACCCTCGTCATCTTCCGCCGGATGCTCGCCGCCGGGCCACCAGAGGCGGCGGCGCTCGCCACCCTGCCCGTCGAGGCTTGGCCGCTCGAGCTGGCCGAGGCCGTGAAGAACTCCGTGGAGGCCGAGTGGCAGGCCGACCGGGCGACGCTGGCCGGCGACCCGTTCGCACCCCTCTTCACCGCCCGCGCCCTGTTCGGCAAGGAGCGCCGCTTGCGGGGCTCGGTGTACGCCACCATCGAGAACGTCCTGTCGGCGTGGGCGGACCCGTCAGTCGGCTACGTCGCCCAGCCGAGCCCGTTCCGCATCGACCTCGACAAGTGGCTGTCGGGCGACAACACGATCTACGTCGTCGCCACCGCGGACGAGCAGGCGCGGCTTCGCCCCGTGCTCACCGTGCTGCTCCAGCAGGCCATCCGCCACGCGTACGACACGGCGTCGCGCCAGGGCGGGCGCCTGGCCAAGCCGTGCCTGCTCCTGATCGACGAGGCCGGCAACACCGTCGTGCTTCCCGACCTCCCCGGCTACGCGTCGACGGCCCGCAGCCACGGCATCACGCTGGTGACGGTCTGGCAGGACCTCGGCCAGCTCAAGGCCACCTACCAGGCCCGGGCCCAGACGGTGCTCAACAACCACCGGGCCAAGCTCTTCGGGGCGGGTATCTCCGACCCCGACACGCTCGAACTCGTGTCCCGCCTGGTGGGCGACACCGCCCGCGTCGAGCGCAACGTGTCCACCGACCTGAGTGGTGGCCGACGCTCCGTCAGCGAGCACGCCACCTACCGGCGGGCGGCACCGATCGACGTCCTCCGGCGGATGAACACCGACGAGGGCGTCTTGGTCTACGGCAGCGAACTCCCCGCCCACGTGCGCCTGCGGCCCTGGTTCTGCACCAGGGAGCTGCGGGGCACGGCCGGGCGGGACGACCTCATCGAGACAGGAGGGAACCGACGTGCGCGTCTACGTGGGCGAGTTGGCAGAGGACGGCCGCTGCAGGGTCTGGGTCGCCCACGAGGAGGTGAGGATCGACCTGGCGGAGATCGTCGAGGTGACGGCGCAGCTCCGGGCGCTCAACGACCCGCTCAGGGCTGACGACCTCGACCGCCAGGCGGTTCTCGCCCGCAAGGAGGCGATCATCGCCCAGATCGAGGCCACGGCATCGCTGCCCGAGCCGGTGGAGCTCGTGCACCGGGGGGTCCACTCGCCCGACGGCTTCGCCTGGGGCTACGCGGGCAGCGGCCCCGCCGACCTCGCGCACTCCATCCTCTCGATCGAGACCGGGGAGGACGTCGCACCGGAGGTCTACCTCCGCTTCCGCGACGAGGTGATCGCCCGTCAGTCCCGTCGTACCGAGTTCCGGTTGGCGGCAGGTGAGGTCTGGTACTGGCTGTCGACCAACCGTGAGCTCGTGGAGGAAGCAGCGTTCCTCCAGTCGCCGCCCCAGGCGGTGATCGCCGACGACGAGGTCTCCCACGAGGTCGAGCCGGTCCGCACTCTTGACGGTGACGCCACCGCCAGCGCGGTCGTGTCGGCGTGCGAGGCAGCGTGGGCCGACATCCGCACCCAGCACCCCCAGGTCCCCGAGGCGGTGATCATCCTCGGCTCGGGCGTGGAGCGCGGGCGGCTGGTCAAGCTCGGGCACTGGTGGGGCGCCCGGTGGCTGGCCGACGGCCAGGTGCGGGGCGAGGTGCTGCTGGCCGGGGAGGCGCTGCACCTGCCAGCCGACAAGGTGTTCGAGGTTCTCCTGCACGAGGCGGCGCACGGCCTCAACGCCGCCCGCGGGATCAAGGACACCAGCCGGGGCGGTCGGTACCACAACCAGCGCTACGCGGAGGCCGCCCGCGAGGTCAAGCTGCACGTCAGGGCGACACCGCCCTATGGGCTGGCGGGGACGAGCCTCACCCCCGAGGCGCTGGAGCGCTACGAGGGGACGATCGAGCGACTGGGCGAGGCCATCCGCATCGCCCGCAAGCTCGACCGGAGCCTGGGCGCCGGCGCCGAGGGCCGAGGCGCCGAGGGCGGAGCTGGTGGCGATCGGGAGGCGGAGGAGGGCGCCGAGAAGACCCGGGGTGCGCTCGCCGCGTCGTGCGGCTGCGGCCGCAAGCTCCGGATGGCCCCGTCGGTGCTTGCCCGCGGCCCCGTGGTCTGCGGTGTGTGCGGGAGCGAGTTCTCGACCGGGGCTGAGGTCGAGCGGGCCGGCGGTGAGGCGGTCGTCGACCGCAGCTTCCTCGACACACGCCGGGCGGCCGTCGAGGGCGACACGCGGGCTGTCGACCTTCGCGAGGTCGTCGGGCGGCACCGGGCGTCGCTCGCCTTCGCCATCTCATCCGCCGACCAGCCCGACGACCCGGCTCTGGCTCCCCTCCGGGAACGCCACGCCCGGCTCGGCGCCATCCTGGAGCGACTCGGTGACGGGACCGGTGTGGACCGGTCCGGCGGTGACGTGGTCCTCCCGCGCGGCTCGGCGGAGCAGGCCGACGCAGTGCGGTTGCTGGTGGCCGAGGGCGCGGGCGAGGGGCGCCTGGCCGGCTGGTACGAGGATCTCGGCACCCTGCGGGGCGAACCCATGACCGCGGCCGGCGTGGCCGACGCCGAGCGCCTGACCCGGCTCGCCCGCACGCTGCTCCAGGCGGACGGCACCCTGCGGGGGGCAGCCGTCGAGGTCGGCGACCGGGAGTTCCAGGCCGGGGACCGGGTGATCGCCACCGCCGAGGTGCCCGGTGGCCCCGGCGCCGGCGTCATGGGCACGGTGACGGAGGTTGACCCTGAGCTGGGCGCGGTGCGGATCGACTTCCCCACCTGGGGCCAGGTACGCACGCCGCTCGTGTCGGCCCTGGCTCGGTCGATCGACCACGACTACGCGGCCGTCGTCGAGGCCGAGGTGGAGATCGTCCCGGAGGCGGGCGTCGAGGTGGAGCTCGAACGCCTGGGCTTGGGCGCCGACTGGTGAGGCCGGGCTTCGGACGGCGGCCGCTCGACGGTGCTGTCGTCTACGCCCACCGCGGCTGGGCCGTGTTCCCGTGCCACGCGCCGGCCCGGTCGCCCGGCGGCTGCTCGTGCGCCGCCGCCGACTGCGGGTCGCCGGCCAAACACCCGCGGGTCAGCGGCGGGTTGAAGTCAGCCACGACGGACCAGGGTCAGATCGAAGGGTGGTGGGCACGGTGGCCGAACGCCAACGTCGCGATCAGGACCGGCGAGGTGAGCGGCCTGGTGGTGGTCGACATCGACCCCGACCACGGGGGCGAAGCCAGCCTCGACCGCCTCGTCGAGGAGCACGGCTCCCTACCCGCCGGCAGGGTCGTACGCACCGGCAGCGGCGGCCGCCACCTGTACTTCCGCCACCCGGGCGGAGTCGTCCGCAACGACGCCGGCCGGAGGCTCGGGCCGGGGCTCGACGTCCGGGGTGACGGCGGCTACGTCATCGCCCCGCCGTCCCGCCACACCTCAGGTGGTCGGTACGCAGTCGCTGGCCACGGCGGCGTCCTCCCGGAGCTTCCGGACTGGCTGGAGCGACTCCTCCGCCCGCCCGCACCCCGCCGGCCCGCTCCGGCGATGGAGTGGCGGCCGAGCGGGGACACCACGAAGTGGGCCCATGCGGCACTCCAAGGGGAGCTTGAACGCCTGCGCCAGGCGCAGCCGGGAATGCGGAACCACACCCTGAACAAGGTGGCCTATCGGCTCGGCCAGATCATCGCCGGCGGCCAGCTCGACGAGGCGGAGGTCGAGGGCGCGCTTGTGAACGGAGCCCAGGCGATCGGCTTGGGCGAGCGGGAGGCGGTGGCGACGGTCCACTCCGGGATCGCTGCCGGCGAGGAGTCCCCGAGAGGGCCGGCCGAGGTCCGTATGCCGAGCCGGCGGATCGAGGGTGCCGCAATCGACGGTCCGTGAAGATGTAGCCTGTCGAACGATCGTTCGAGAGGCGGCGTCTCGCCCTCCCCCAGTTGGTGATGAACAGGGAGGGCTCTGATGGACGGCGTCGCGATTGATCGCCTCGTCACCGATGCGCTGCTGCTGGATGCGGTCGAGGGCCTCGACTCCATCGCATCTCGGCTCGCCGACCTCTACGACGACTTGGGGCACTGTCGGGACCAGGTTGCGGCTGCCGAGGCCCTGGGTGGGGTCCTTGCCGACCTCGGCTGGTGGTCCGGACGGCTGCAGGGCGCCGTCTCGGTCGAGACCGCCTCCGCAGTTGACGGTCTCGCGTCAGATGAAGCCTGACGTCGGGAGGTCTCCACAGTATCGTCCGGAGGTGGCCTCCCGACGGAAGCGCCCGAGCATCGACGACATCGTCCGCAACGTCGTTGCTGCGGAAGCGGAGCTCGGCGCGCACCTCGATCACGCCGTCGTCGCTCTAGAGCTGTCCGAGGCGGCCGAGCGCTACGCACGCGCCGAGGTGATCGCTGCCCGGGAACTCGACGGAGCGTCATGGGCAGACGTAGGGAAGGCCCTCGGCGTGAGCCGTCAGACCGCCCACGAGCGGTTCCGCACAGGCCCGGACGGGCTGCACTCCCGGCTGTTCAAGCGGAAGGGCGACACCGGTTGACGGGCTGAACTTGCCCTCAGCATTCCGACTGGCTCTCACGCAGGCGCCGTTTGACCACGCGTTTGGCTAGCCGACCGCGATGAGAGTGGCACAACACAAGTCTGAGTGGGCACCCTCCGATGACGCCCGCCGCCGGAGAGTCGCGCGATGACATCCCCAACATCGCCATGTCGTGCTGCTGGAGGGTGGACGCGCTCGGATGCCGGAAAGCGCAGGCGCGGCTGCTTCGGGGCAGGCTGGCGGGATGACCAGGCCGGCTCCGCCGACAGGGTGGTCATCGTCGGCCATGCCCACAAAGCACGAGACCTTCCATTCGTCCGAAATGCTGCTAACGGCACAGGCGCCGCTTTAGGGCTGCTCTACTATCCACGTTGCCGGCAGACGAAGCCGAGGGACTGAGCTGCCGTGCTCGCACCGCGGAAGTGACCGGGCGACCAGTGTTCCTGTGTCACACCCGGCTGCAACACTGGAAGGGAAGCCGCGAGTCCTCGACGACACACCTGCGGCGATCGCCGATGAAGGGAGCCGTATCGTGAATGCCGAGCGGATTCACGCCGTCGCCCGGAAGCTGCGCGCGGATCTTCAAGGGACGGACCTCCCGGGGCTCATCCAGCGCCTATCCGAAGCCATGACCAATATGGCCAACGCGCCGCAAGAAGCGTCGTACCAAGCCGCGGTCAGCACGCTGCGAGCCGACCTTGGCACCGCATTGCGCATGTCTGTCGTCAACACGATGTCCCCGGTTGACCGCCAGGTTCTCGACGAGTGGGGTGTCAGGCACCTCCTCGGCGAGGCGCTCCTCGAGCAAATCGAGGCCGCCTTCGATGGGAACCAGTTTACGATCCAGACCGCGCAGCAAGAGGTCAATCGCTTCGTCGCACCGGTTCAGGAACTGCAGGCTCAGGTAGACCAGCTTGTGTCGGCACTGGAGGGACTGCGAATCGGCGCCGAGGAACTGGAGCCAGGCGAGTTCGAGATCGACGTCCTCATCCCCAGGGCTGCAGTGCGCGACGAACTCGGCGAGCTTGGCAAGGAGTTCGGCCAGCTGGAGCGGATCCTGCTGCCGTTCGTCGAGCTGGTAACCGGCTCTCGGCCCGGTATCACCATCCGCTCCGTCGGCTCGTCTGACTTCACCCTATACATGGCCGCCGCCCCCGGCGTCGCCGTCTGCGTCTCGAAGGCCGTCGATGAGGTGCTCAAGGTCTACGAGCGGGTGCTGAACATTCGAAAAACCAAGGCCGAGATCCGGGCGCTGGAGTTGGGTGAGAGCGGGCAGGACGCGATCGAGCAGGCCATCGGCCCGCTCGAGGGATACGCCAACTCTGCGATGCAGGACGGGACCACGGACATCGCTCGGACGCTCGTCCAAGAGTTCAAGTCCGCGCGACTGCCTGAGGGCCGCCCCTACCAGCTCGAAATCGAGGTGAAGCGGAGCCTGCTGAAGATCGCCGAACGTATCGACGACGGGTATAACATCTCGGTGCGTGTGGGCGAGCTCCCGCCGGCTGACGAGGAAACCGTGGCCGAAGAGGACGTCGATGCCGACACTGGCGCCCGCCGTGAGCTGGCCGAGCAGGTCCGCGCTGTCGAAGAGCACGCCGGCCGCTCTCGAAGTCTGATGAACCTGACCGGCAGTCCAATCTTGTCGCTGGAGATGCCACCCGAGGATCAAGTCGGCACGGGGAGGGACTGAGATCGGCGGGCCCTCCGCCAGCCCCTACATCAGCCCACGCCGACCACGCCGTGGATCTGACGTGGGTCGGACATGCTGGTGCCATGTCCCAGCTTGAAGCGCCTCCGGGCCAAGAAGGTGGTGAAGCGAGGCGGTTCCTCCAGGACCTAAGCATCGTGTGGGATTTCTTCGCCAGCTGCGAGTCCTCGGCCCCGATCCTTGAGCTCGAGTTCGACGATGGTCGGCGCGGCGCGATTGGGGACCTGCCCGACGTTCCCGAGGGCTTGCTCAACTGCCTTGCGTCCTACTTCGAGTTGCCGCACACCGGGTCCCTCCATGCCCGAGCAACGCCGTACAACATGGAGCAACCCTTCGACCTAACCATCTCGTGGGAGGGGCTCGACGGCCCCCTCGTGGTGAGGTTCGACGACGGCACCCACTTGAGCGCCCACATCGAGTCGAAAAAGGGCGAGGCACCCGCCCCAACGAGATGGGAGGCCAGCGTCGGCGCCGGGATTGCGCAGCGGCAGATCGAGGCGATCGTCGCGCTCGCTCAGCTTGCCGAGTTCCCGGCGGCCCTGGGCCAAGGCGACCGGCGGGTCGCGGATTCGATCCTTGCGCTGCTGAGCAGCCTCGCGACAACGCCGGAGCCGCCCCGGAGTGTGGTGCGAGAGGCCGCCACGTGGCTCGGACACAAGGTGGACATCTTCATCGAGGAGGCAGTCAAGACGGGCGGCAAGGCCGCCGGGGTCGTCGGCATCGGTGGCGTGGCTTACGCCTTCAAGAAGCACGCGCCGGGACTCGCTGAGCACATCCGCCAGCTCATCGATCTCGCCTCGTAGGGCGATACCAGGCGAGAGCGGCCGGGTCCCGGCCGCTTCGTCGCACCGACTCGCGGGTTCAGTCAGAGGTCGAGTTCGGCCTCGAGGGCTTCGGTTATGCCTGGGGTCGGGGAGATCCCCATCCCGTCTCTCATGACAGCCAGACCCTCGACGCTTGTGAGCCAGCTCTGGCGCAGGAGAGCGTCCGTGGGTATCTGGCGGTGGCCAGCTTCCACCTCGCCTGTGTGTAGGACTCGGGCGGCCGTCCGCACCTGGAGTTCTCTTGCCTCCTCGGCGCGACAGACAAGGCTCAGCCGGCTGACCTCGTCCCTGTGGTCGTCAAGAAACTGGTGCCGGTCGATCCACTGGGTGCGGAGCGAGTCGATGCGAGCGTCGATCCCGTTGACCGAGCGGTCGAGGGCTTCGATCTCGCGTCGCGCCGATCGTTGGTCCTCATGCGTGTGGCGGCGCCGACCCGACGGCCACGGAGGACGACGGCCAGTGGACGCCGGCGGCTCCTCCAGCGTGCGTCGCTTGGCGAGGAGAGCATCACGGCGCCGGCCTGCCGCAGTCAACGCCTGGGACACGTCGGCGGGCGCGGCGGACAGCGCATGATCCAGGCGATCTCGCTCGACCCTCAGCTTGGCGAGGTCCCACCCCGCGAACTCCTTTCGCACAAGGGCTGCTGTGGGATCAGCGTCGTAGGCGAGCTCCTTGGCGCGGCGCCGCTCCATCGCCTGGGACACCGTGTCCAGCCCCGTCTCGGCGCCGTCGTGAGCGCGGTGGCCCAGCTCATCGTCGACACCAACGGTGCCGTCCACGAGGTAGATCCGGGTAAACCACCGTCCTCTCGTCAGGGCAACGTAGGCCTCCTCGAAGCTCGACGCATCCGTGGCGTGGTAGAGCCCGCCGCCGACGGTCGCCCCTTCGACCCCGTAGGTCGTGCGGGCATACCCATGTTCCAACGAGCCCTCGTCGAGGTACTTCGCTGGCAGGGTGATGTCGCCTTCGGCCTCGAAGCGGACCGTGACAGAACGCTGGTCATGATCGATGGCGGTGATCGTGCCGCTGCGGCCGTTCTTCACGAAGCCGCCCGTCGGGCTGCGCAGCCACGAGTCATTCCGGCGAGCGAGCACCCAGTCGCCCACTGCGAACTCGCGATCGTGCGCAACCAGCGGGCGGCCGACAATCGTGCCGTCGTCGAGAAGCCGCTGCCGGGCCCGATCATTCAGGGCGGCCCTCACACGATTCGGGCCGGCGATCATGGGATCTCGGCCGCCGGCCCGCGCCATCTCGTACCAGTCAGCCGCCATGGCGTCGTAGCTGGCCGCCGCGGTTGGTGACCGGACGATCCTCCCGGCGGCGTCGTATCGGGCCAGGGCCGACCCGACGAGGCCCTGTCGGAAGTCGTTGATGCTCAGCCGGTCGACCTCATCGACCTGACGGTTGTTCTCGACCAGCGCCACGACTCGGTCACCCTGGGAGCGGACGATGCTGCGGAAGGCGCCCCCGGTGTCGACGGGGCCGTGCTGGTCGGGGTCGCCGATCAGCTTGATCGCACCCCCGGCCTTCGCCACGTGCTGGGCGAGGCGGACCAGGTCACGGCTCCCGACCATCGACGCCTCGTCGACGATGACAATCGTGCCCGGTTCGAGCGGTCGGCCACCGAGGTCGAACAGCAGCCGGGCGACCGTCGACGCCTCCCGCCCCGTCAACGATCCGAGCTTGGTCGCTGACTCCAGCTCGGCGGCGGCCACAGCAGCCAGGGCGCACCCGACCACCGGGACGCCGCTGGCGCTGAGGGCCTCGACTGCCGCCGCCGTCGCGTAGGTCTTGCCGGACCCGGGTCGACCTGCCACCGGCTGGATCGCAGGGGCGGCAGGCGAGCACACGGCCCGCACCATGGCGACCTGCTCGACAGACAGTTCGCTGCGGGCGGCGAGAACGGCGTTCACGACGTCCTCCCGGGCTCCCGGCACCGGCGTGCCGAACCCGTGGACCGACCACCCGAGCAGTTGGTCCTCGACGGCGAGCAGCTCGGGCGTCGAGTACCGGGCGAGGTCGTCGCTGCGCCGTCGGCTGCCGCCCCGGCGCCACACCCACTCGCCCACGGCAGGGTCGGGCGCGAGTGGCTGCACGAGCGACGAGGCGATGAAGCGGTCCACTGCCTCCTCGATGGTTGCGGCAGGGGCGGCAGCCAGCCGCTCGCTCATCGCTTCGACGACATCGCGCCGGGTGAAGGTCGACGCCTGCTGCGTGAGCCCCTCCGGCCCGGCCAGCTCGTCGTAGACGTCCTCCAGCCGTTCATCGGCGGACGCCGACGGCGTCCTGGCGAAGCAGGCGGCGACCTCGTCCGCACCGAAGCCGAGTTCGGCCGCCTCAGCCCGCCACCGGGCGTCGAGCGCGTCCGGGGCCACCCCGTACTCCTTGGCGTGGCGGGTGGCCAGCGTCGCCGTCTGGTGGGCCCTGGCCGAGGTGTAGCCGGACTCGCTCACCATCGCCTCGATCTCATCCCGGCGCTTGGAGAACGCCCGGATCACACCACGGGGCACGCCGGTGATCTCGGCCCAGCCGTGTCGCACGGGTTCCCAGGCCACGCCGAGCCGAGTGGTGAGGAGGTGGCGGAGGTGCGCCTGGTAGAGAAAGCCGCCTGCCTTGGCGTGGTCGTACAGGCCTCGCCCGTCCAGCGCCTGCCAGCGGCCCTCAGTCGTGTGGGTCAGGTTGGCGGTCACGACATGGGTGTGCAGTAGCGGGTCGCCGGCCCGGCTCGTCCGGTGGTCGAAGGCGGCGGCTACGAGCCCGTCGGTCTCGATGCGGCCCCGGTCCGGGGTCCCCCGCCGGGCCACCAATGCGTGACGCTCGATGTAGGTGACGACCTCGTCGACCGCCTCCGTGTGGGCCTGGCGGATGGCGGCGCGCTGGTCAGCCGTCGACAGGGCCCACAGGATGCTGACGCTCTTCGGGGGCCGCAGAGTGAGGTCGTAGCCGGGCCGAGCTTTGGCCGCCCGATGCTCGGCCTCGAAGCGCTCGACCTCATGGCGGGGGAAGAGCCACGTCGCCGGCCCACGGTGGCCGGGCCGGTTGACCTTCGAGCCACGCAGGTAGTCCTTCGACCGCTGTTGACGATCAAGGCGCTGACCGGCCTGGGCGAGCTGGCGGACACGACCCACCGTCACCCGCAGCCGGGAGGCAGTGCGGGCGGTATCGAGGTCGTCGTCGTCGAACAGCCCCGGCTGGTTGGCGCTTCCCGCCCGGTGACTGCGGTAGCCCGTTCGGGACCGCGCCAGGCGCTCGCCGGTGACGGGGTGGCGGCCGTCGAGGACCGCCCGGAACGCCTCCGGCTCGACGGACCCGCGCAGGCCGAACTGCTCCGCCAGAGAGCCGACCCAGCGGCCCTGGGACTCACCACGGCCGGTGTAGTAGTCCTCGGCCGAAGTGGCGACCTCGCCGATGTAGTAGTCGGCGGCACCGGGGGCCAGGCGGCCAATGTTCAGCACTGCGCGTGCCAGCGCCGGGTCTGCATGACCCATCCACGTGCCCTCCGCCGGCCAGGATCGCGACGACGTTGACCGCGCGCGGGCGCTCAGCGCCATTATCGCTTTGCGATAATGGCAAGTCTGTGTGCGTCTGGGAGCCGTTGGCTGTTCGTTGACGCGGTCGGGCGGTGGAGGGGCGGGGGCGACCGGCGTAGGGGTCGGTGGCGAGGGCGCGCAGGGGGGCGAGGTCGCGCAGTCGGTGGAGGCGGGCGACGAGCAGTCCGGCGTCGATGGTGCGGGCGACATCGGGGCTGGCGTTGACGATGGCGACCACGGGCAGGTCGAGTACCTCGGTCACGTCCCGCGCCGTCAGGCTGCGCTTCGGTTCGGCGACCAGGATGATCCCGTCCACCTGCCGGGGAGGGGCGGCCAGGACGGTCGCCACGGCCACGTAGCACGGTCCCCTGAGCACGACGTAGTGCTCGCCCCTGGCGGCCGGCTCCGTGGCGCTGGGATCGGGCCCGGCGTCGATCACCACCACCTCGGGCCGGAGGTCGCCCGTGACCGTCGGGTCCGGCGTCAGGACGAGCGTGGGCGTGACCTGGACCCACTCGTCGAACACGGGCAGGGGGACGCCGATGAGGGCGGCGGTGGCGACGGGGTCCGTGCTCACCAGTGCGGTGGGCACGTGGCCGGCTGCGTACAGAGCGAGGGCGGCGGCGGTCGTCGTGGTGCCGTGCCCGCCCCGGGCGCCGGTGAGGGTGATCGTCCGCGGGCTCATCGGGAGACTCCGCCGACCGGCTGGTGGTTCCCGGACCTGCTGACCGAGCCGGTCGCCGTGGCTGGCAGGGGTGCGGGCGGGGCGGCGGCCGGCTTCCCCGACCTGACCGCCGTCCCACCTGCATCGCCGGCGCGGGCGTCTCCGACCGCCCCGGTGACCTGTGAGGTTGGCGCTGTGTCACACAGCAAGCTGCTGGGGACCTCGACCGTGATCCGCCGAGCGCTGTCCTCGTGCCCGGCGGCCCGCTCCCGGTCGTGCTGGATGGCGAGCGGCTCGGGCAACGACCGGACCTGGCGACACGTGAGCGGTGCGAGCATCCGCCGGATCGCCAGGGCGTCGCCGCGAGGCGTGGCCAGGCCGAAGGCGACGATGCGGGCCAGCGTCCGCACGACCGGTGAGCTGCGCCCGGTGCCGGCGCCGAGGCCGAGCTCTCGACCCAGCTCGGCCAGCGGGAGGCTGTACCCCTCGGGGGCGGCGTCGAGCAAGATTGTCAGTCGGCGCATCGCCCAGGTCGAGGCCGGGCCGATTACCGGCAACCAGTACGTCTCGACGTAGGCGCTCCGTGGAGCGTGGCCGAGCTGCTCGACAAGCGGGTCGTCCCAGCCGACGACCTCGAGCGGGTCGTGGGCGACGAGCCAGGTGGTGGTGTCTGCGGTCGAGAGGCGATGCATGGGGGGAACCTCCGGGTGTGCGTAAGTACCTGACATCAGGGGACAGGTAGCTGTCAAGGACTTTCTGACGATTCGGGAGACGAGTGTTGACACGTCGGCGTCAATAGTTGGAACGGGACGGCTGCTCATGCCGCGTCACCGGTCGGGCGCCTGCCGGAAGGCAAGTCTGTGTCGCCTGGGCTTCGCTGATCTTGTTGCTGCAGACGGCGGTGCGGCTCGGAGCCGTACCGCCCCGATCGGGTCACGGCGCCTACCGTGGCCTCCGCAAGCGGAGGCCTCGACCACATCAGCTTCCTCGCGCTGGGCCCTATTCTTCGCGACAGCGCTCGCTGGCCGCGGTGTCGGCGTACGCACGATCGCCGGGCGCCTTGGCCATGCCAACCCGAACGTCACCCTGCGGACCCACTTACTCCCTCGACGTCGCCGACCGTGACACTGCGGACGTGATGGGCGGACTGGACTTCTCGATGCAGTCCGAGGGTGTCAGCGACGACCGCTTGCCGAGGATGCATGATCTGGATTCATGAGAGGTGAATCCACACCGTCCCGGCTCTACCGGCGGTGGTGGCTTGGGGGGTCGTGGACGATCAGGCAGGCCCGCGTCCAAGTGGGCAAGCTTGCGAACACCTCCGGCGACGGGATGGAGGCAACGGCCCCAGTCCTCCGGGCGCTGTGGCCCGGCCGGCCGGATGCCTGTCCGACCGGCGAGTGGCAGGCGGCGTGTCGCTCAACGCGGCATCGCGGCCAGGAGGTCCCCGCCCCTGCATGCGCCTGCGGGATCTACGGATGCGAGTCGCCTGACGAGGCCCTCAACCACGCCAATTTCTCGGTCGACAAGTGGCAGGCTCTCGGCGAGGTGGCCGTCTCTGGGCGTGTTCTCAGCTGCCGTCGCAATGGTGTGTGGCGAGCTGAGCGGGTCAAGTTGACGGCGCTGTTCGACATCTCCGACGTCCTCGTCGACATAGGGAAGCACGTCAGCGCCCGGCCGCTTCCGGTCGGCCTCGAACGCCTACCGGCGGGAATGTCCGACGCCCTGGCCAAACATCTGGTTTCCGCCGGTGATCGAGGCGCGGTGGCTGCTCGTGACTACAAGCGGGTGCTGGGCGACGTCGCCGATCAGTACGGGGTGCCGGTCATCCCTCTCGAGGTGGGCTACGACGGTCGCCGTTTCACGGTGCGACAGTGACGCGAGGGCGACAGCTCACGACGCCGCCAGCGTTGTCACACCCCCTAGCCCTTGGGCGGGTGCGGGTCGTTCCCGTAGCTGTTCTTCTCGCCGATGGTGCCGTCCTTCTTGTGGATGACGTGCTCCGTCTTCTCCAGCTTGGCCGTCTTGCGGCCAGCTTCCTG
>JAHFUS010000099.1 GCA_023264975.1 Actinomycetes bacterium
AGCGGCCGCCCGCGCCGAGCGGCTGGCGGCCAGGCTCCGGGAGCTTGGCATCGACGAGGAATAGGCCCCGATGGCCCCGCTTCGCCCACCTACAGGTCCGACAGACGCACCAGGGACCGGAACTGGCCGGTGTCCCGCCTGATAGTGTATACGCTATCGTGGCACCAATGCCCGCACAGGACCTGCTCCGCGATGCCCGGATCCGAGCCCGGCTGACCCAGCGCCAGTTGGCGCGGCGGACGGGCATCGCGCAGCCGACGATCGCCCGCATCGAGGCCGGCGTCGCCGACCCGCGACTCCGCACACTCGAGCGCCTGCTCGCCGCCTGCGGGTACTCGCTCCAATCCGCGGTGAGACCGGGCACCGGGGTTGATCGCTCGCAACTGCGCGCCCTCCTCGGTCTCTCCCCCCGCGAGCGCCTCGAACTCCTCCGCGACGACGTGGCCGGGCTGCGGCGCCTCGAGGAAGCGGCACGTCGCTGAACACCCAACCGCCGTTCGATCCGCTGGGCGCTCTTCGCGCGCTGCGCGAAGCCGGTGTCGACTTCGTGCTCATCGGCGGCGTCGCTGCCCGGCTGCACGGGTCTCCCTCGCTCACCCGTGACGTCGACGTCTGCTACTCGCGAGCGCTCGCCAATCTCGAACGACTGGCCGGCGTGCTGGCCACGCTGCACGCCAGACTGCGCGGGGCCGACGACAACATCCCGTTCCTGCCCGACGCCCGCACGTTGCTCGCCGGCGCCAACTTCACCTTCACCACCGATCTCGGCGACGTGGACGTCCTGGCGCGCCCCGCCGGCGTCGCCGGCTACGACGAGTTGGCCCGATCGGCGGAGCTGGTGGATCTCGGGGACGTCTCGGTGCTGGTGGCGACGCTCGACGATCTCATCCGCATGAAGACCGCCGCCGGTCGGGCCAAGGACAGGGCCGAGGTCGAGATCCTCGCCGCACTCCGCGACGAGCGCGACGGGACCTGACACCCGCTTCTACAGGCCCAGCAGGGGAGCCAGGAACTGGCCTGTGTAGCTCTCGGGCGTCTTGGCGACCTTCTCCGGCGTGCCCTCCACCACCACCCGGCCGCCACCGTCGCCCCCCTCGGGGCCGAGGTCCACCACCCAGTCAGCCGTCTTGATCACGGCGAGGTTGTGCTCGATCACCAGCGGCCGAGCACGGTGAGCAGCTTGCGTATGTCCTCGAAGTGGAGGCCGGTGGTTGGCTCGTCGAGTATGTAGACGGTGTGGTCCGTCGAGCCTTTACAGCTCCGACGTGGGCTATCCTCAGCCCATGCGACTGCACATAGCCATCGATGACGATGTGGTAGCCGAGTTGGATGCACGGGTCGGCCACCGTCAGCGAAGTCGCTTCATCGCCGAGGCCCTCCGGCGGGCACTCGCTGACGAACGCCGATGGGAGGAGATCGAAGCCGGCCTGGCGACGATTCCTGACAGTGGCCACGACTGGGACGACGATCCCGCCGCCTGGGTGCGAAGCCAGCGGTCGGGCGATCCGCGCCGGGTCGGCTGAGCTGAGTGGGCGCCGTCCTTCTGGACACGACCGTGCTGATCGACGCGCTGCGGGGCCGCCCCGCCGCCGACCGCCTCCGGGGGTTGCGTCGCGCCGGCGACACGCCGTTCGTGTGCGCCGTCAATGTCGAGGAGGTCAGCCGGGGTCTGCGGCCCGGTGAGGAGGCGGCGGCCCAGCGCCTCCTCTCCGGGCTGCGCGTCGCCCCGCTCGGTCGGGAGGAAGGGCAGCGGGCGGGGCGATGGCGACGCGACATGGCAGCCGCCGGTCGTACCCTGAGCCAGGCAGACTGCCTAATTGCAGCCGCCGCCATGGGCATCGGTGCCCGCCTTGCAACCGGCAATCCCAAGGACTTCCCCATGGCCGACCTGGCAGTTGAACACTGGCCGGTCGGGGCCTGACACCAGAACCGACGCCGCGCCCTACAGGCCCAGCAACGGCGCCAGGAACTGGCCGGTGTAGCTCTCGGGCGTCTTGGCGACCTTCTCCGGCGTGCCCTCCACCACCACCCGGCCGCCGCCGTCGCCCCCCTCGGGGCCGAGGTCCACCACCCAGTCAGCCGTCTTGATGACATCGAGGTTGTGCTCGATCACCAGCACCGAGTTGCCCTGGTCCACCAGCCGGCCCAGCACGGTGAGCAGCTTGCGGATGTCCTCGAAGTGCAGGCCGGTGGTGGGCTCGTCGAGGATGTAGATCGTGTGGCCGGTGGACCGCTTCGACAGCTCCGACGCCAGCTTCACCCGCTGGGCCTCGCCGCCCGACAGGGTGGGCGCCGGCTGGCCGAGACGCACGTAGCCGAGGCCCACGTCGACCAGGGTCTGCATGTGGCGGGAGATCACCGGCTGGTTGGCGAAGAAGGTGAGCGCCTCCTCGCACGGCATGTCGAGCACCTCGGCGACGGTCTTGCCCTTGAACGTGATGTCGAGCGTGTCGCGGTTGTAGCGGGCGCCGGCGCACACCTCGCACGGCACGTACACGTCGGGCAGGAAGTGCATCTCGATCTTGATGGTGCCGTCGCCCGAGCAGGCCTCGCACCGGCCGCCCTTCACATTGAACGAGAACCGCCCTGGCAGGTAGCCCCGGACCTTGGCCTCCTGGGTCTGGGCGAACAGCTTGCGGATGGCGTCGAACACCCCGGTGTAGGTGGCGCAGTTCGACCTGGGGGTGCGCCCGATGGGCGACTGGTCGATGTTGATGACCTTGTCGAGCACCTCGGCGCCCTGCACGGTCTTGTGGCGGCCCGGCACCGTCTTCGACTTGTAGACCCGCTGCATGAGGACGCGGTAGAGGATGTCGTTGACGAGGGTGGACTTGCCCGACCCCGACACGCCGGTGACGGCGGTGAAGCACCCGAGGGGGAACTCGACGTCGATGTCCTTGAGGTTGTGCTCCCGGGCGCCTTTCACGACCAGCCAGTCGTCGCCCGGCTCCCGGCGCATCTCGGGCACCGGGATCTTGCGCCGGCCGGAGATGTAGTCGCCGGTGAGCGACCGCTCGCACGCCAGCAGGTCCTCCAGCGTGCCGGACACCACCACCTCGCCGCCGTGCTCCCCCGCACCGGGGCCGATGTCGACGATGTGGTCGGCCACGCGGATGGTGTCCTCGTCGTGCTCGACCACGATGACCGTGTTCCCCAGGCCCCGCAAGCGTTTCAGCGTCTCGATGAGGCGGTGGTTGTCCCGCTGGTGCAGGCCGATCGACGGCTCGTCGAGCACGTAGAGCACGCCCACCAGGCCGCTGCCGATCTGGCTGGCCAGGCGGATGCGCTGGGCCTCGCCGCCGGCCAGGGTGCCGGCCGAGCGGTTGAAGCTGAGGTAGTCGAGCCCCACGTCGAGCAGGAACCGGGTGCGGGCCCGGATCTCCCGCAGGACGCGGTCGGCGATGAGGTGGTCGCGCTCCGACAGGGTGAGCTGGTCGAGGGCGATGGCCGCCTTGGCGATCGACAGGTTGCACAGCTCGAAGATGTTGCGGCCGTCGACGGTGACGGCCAGCGAGGCGGGCTTGAGGCGGGCGCCCCCGCAATCGGGGCACGGGACCTCCCGCATGTAGCCCTCGATCTGCTCCCGCATGTAGTCCGACTCCGCCTCGGAGTGACGGCGCTGGAGGTACGGGATGATCCCCTCGTAGTTGGTGTGGTAGGAGCGGGTGCGGCCGTAGCGGTTCCGGTACTGCACGTGCACCTGCTTGGTGGTGCCGTAGAGCAGCGCCTTCTGCTCCGCCTTCTTGAGCTTCTTCCACGGCGTCTTGGTGGAGAACTTGAGCGTCTCGGCCACCGCCGCCAGCACCCGGCCGAAGTACTCCGTGCGGCCGCTCGACCACGGGGCCACCGCCCCCCCGTCGATGCTGAGGTCGGTGTTGGGCACCACCAGCTCGGGGTCGACCTCGAAGCGGGTTCCCAGGCCGGCGCAGTGCTCGCAGGCGCCGTATGGCGAGTTGAACGAGAAGTTGCGGGGCGCCAGCTCGTCGAAGCTCACGCCGCAGTTGGGACAGGCCAGGTGCTGGCTGAACGTGAGGCAGTCGTCGGGGCCGCCGGTGCCGTCCTTGCCCACGATCTGCACCTCGGCCACGCCCTCGGCCAGCCGCAGCGCCGTCTCCAGCGAGTCGGTGAGGCGGCGCTCGATGCCCGTCTTGCTCACCAGGCGGTCGACCACCACCTCGATGGTGTGCTGGTCGTAGCGGCCGAGCTTCGGCACCTTGTCGAGCTCGTGGACCTCGCCGTCGATGCGGGCCCGGGCGAAGCCCTGCTTGGCCAGGTCCTCCAGCAGCCCCTCGTACTCGCCCTTGCGGCCCCGCACCACGGGCGCCAGCACCTGGAACCGGGTGCCGTCGGGCAGGCCGAGGACCCGGTCGACGATCTGCTGGGGCGTCTGGCGGGCGATGACCTCACCGCAGTTGGGGCAGTGCGGCACGCCGATGCGGGCATAGAGCAGCCGCAGGTAGTCGTAGATCTCGGTGATGGTGCCGACCGTGGACCGGGGGTTGCGGGACGCCGACTTCTGGTCGATCGAGATGGCCGGCGAGAGCCCCTCGATGAAGTCGACGTCGGGCTTGTCCATCTGCCCGAGGAACTGGCGGGCGTACGACGACAGCGACTCCACGTACCGCCGCTGGCCCTCGGCGTAGATCGTGTCGAAGGCCAGGGACGACTTCCCCGAGCCCGACAGGCCGGTGAACACGACCAACTTGTCCCGCGGCAGCTCCAGGGAGACGTTCTTGAGGTTGTGCTCCCGGGCGCCCCGAATTACAAGCGTGTCGGACATCGGGGACCACGATACCGGCCCTCGGGGACTAGTCCACCCGCGGTCTCGAGCCCGTCACAGGCCCGTGGGAGACTTGGGGACATGGTCGCAGTGGCCCACGGCTCCCCCCTCACGTACGACGACCTCCAGCGGCTGCCCGATGACGGCTACCGCCACGAGCTGCTCGACGGGATGCTGCTCATGACCCCCTCGCCCTCGGTCCCCCACCAGGTCTGCGTCCTGACGCTCGCCTTCCTCCTTCGCCAGCACCGCCGGCCGGGCGAGATCGTGCTCGTCGCCCCGTTCGACTATGTGATCAGCCAGTCCACCGTCCTTGAGCCCGACGTGGTGGTGGCCCGCACAGCCGACCACACCCACGCCAACCTCCCGTCCACCCCGCTCCTGGTGGTCGAGGTGCTCTCCCCCAGCACCCACCGGGTCGACCGCACGGCTAAGCGGTCGGCCTACGAGGAGGCCGGCGTGCCCGCCTACTGGCTGGTCGATCCCGACGTGCCCGCCGTCACCGTGCTGGAGCTGGTCGACGCTCGCTACGAGCAGGTGGCGGTGGTCGCCGGGGAGGAGTCCTATACCGCGTCGACGCCGTTCCCCGTCGAGATCACCCCCGCCCGCCTGCTCGATGACCTGTCGTAGCCGCCGGCCGTCCCGGCCTTCGGGCTCGGCCCGGGCGACCAGGATCAGTAGTTCCGGACAGCCTGGAGCTGGCGGACCTCGAAGTCGTCGATGACCCCTTCGGTCTCGAGACCGTCGAGCGGGCCCGCCTCCCCGGCCAGGGACCAGCGACCCGTCCACCGCTGGACCACCCGCACGTCATAGGTGGTCGCCGTCGTCCAGAAATGCGTGATGTTGCCGTCCGGCCACGGCCCGCCCGGCCCCGTGTGGGGGCCCGTGAGGCCGGAGCCGTCGCCCCAGTCCACCATGATGCGGCTGGTGGCCTCGATGACGAGTGTGCCGAGCGGCGTGGGGTGCTCGAACCGGGCCGTGCTCTGGCTGCCCGCCTCGAGGTAGGCCATCTTGCCGGCGAGCATGTACCCGGGGGCGATATGCGGGGCCGGCTTGGGAAGGAGGTCCTCGCCCTGGACCCGCCAGAAGCTCACCGCCTCCTCTGCCGGCGTGGGTGCGGAGGTGGGGCCGTCCTGGCACGGAAGCCACCCGCCGACGGTGAGCCGCCAGACGTAGCTTTGACGGAGCTTCTCGGCTTTTGCCGCGGCGAGCGGATCGTTGAAACGGTACCGAAGCTTGCGAACGCACCGCGAACCGTCCGACGCCGTGACCAGGGTGGGCACGATGGCGTAGTACGCCGGCGTTGACCGGCCACGACCGGTGCCAGGGTCCTCCGCTGCGTCGCCTTCGGCAGCGACCTCGCCTTCCACTGTGTGATTGATCCTGCCGGTCAACGCAGTGACCTTCGGCCCGTCCTGGCGCTGGTCCGTTGCTGCGCCAGCCGCTCCGGGGCCGATCAGAGCCAATGCTGCCAGGAGGGGAGTCAGGAGCCTTCGCATTGATTTCCTGGTTCCGAGCCATCCGGATTGAAGCCATCGGAAGTGATCATCCATGCCGTTGGGTTCTTTCCCTTTGGGTCGTTCGACCGATCAAGGGGGCGTAGGGCCACGTATTCCACCCTGGGCGCCTCGGGGTCCACAGAATCCAGGGCATGGTCCCGCTCGACGGCTACCCAGACACACGACGGTGACGCTGTGATGATCCTGGAGACCTTCGACTTCCTGTTGCCGGGATTCGGTTTGATTGAGCGCAACTCGGGATCCTCAACCAGTGCGGAGACCCAACCGTTGGCGCGCCGGTCGGATTCTTCGTCGCTGTAGATGGCGTTTACGAGGTCGGCCGCTTCAGGTGTGAATTGCTTGGTGACGTAGATGAGCCGGACGGCTTGTCCGTCCACCTCGTCGAGGGCGGCCAGGACGGCGTTGAGGTACGCCGCGTCCACCCTCGTGGGGATCTTCGAGATGTCCGGCGGAGCGGGAGTGGTGGACGAGGTGGCCGCCGCCGTCGGCACTGTCGGGTCGGCAGACCCCTGCTTGCCATCGGTGCATGCGCCGAATGCGAGCCCTATCCCGACAAGCGTCGCAATCGCGCCTCGCACCACGAGCCGTACCCTATCGTTGCCTTTCACTCCGGGCAAGAGGTTCAGGGCGGCTTGCGCTCAGCCGCCGTCGGACGACAGCTGGTATCCGACGAGGCGGCGCTGTGTCGAACCGAGGGGATCGATCCGGCGCCTCGAAGCTGCGTGACGGCGCTGTGGGACCTTCTCCGCCGGCACCGCCGCCGGGCGAGATCGTGCCCGTCGCGCCGTTCGACTACGTGGTCAGCCAGTCCATCGTCCTGAAGCCCGACGTGCTGGTGC
>JAHFUS010000003.1 GCA_023264975.1 Actinomycetes bacterium
TGGCGACGGCCGGATGAGGGTGCGGCTGCAAGACTGGCGTAGTGACTACCGGGGAGCGCGCCGACGGGCTGACGGAACTCGAACTGAGCCTTGTCTTCTGCCTCGGCAACGGCTCCGAAACGACGCTTCTGTTGCTGGAGATGGTGGATGACGTGGTCGAGGACGGCGCCACCGGAGAGCGTGTCGACGAAGAAGACCTTCGCCAGGCCTTGTCATCACTTCAACTACGGGGTCTTGCGTTTCAACGGGTCGAGCATCACGACTCTGGTCCTGAGCCCGGGACAGGCGTACCGGAATACGAGCATGGCGATCCTCAGTTGGTTTGGTGGGACTTGACGGAAGACGGTAAGCGGCGGCTTCTGGAAGAGGTCGAACGACGGGGGTGGCCGTAACCCGGGAGGCGCGCCTATTGCCGGGTATTTGGCGCCTCTGGCACGAGTCGGGAGCCGGAGTCGCATCGGCGCCGCCGTACCGATCTGGAAGTTCGGGGCGCCGCGCGAACACTGGGGCCGCCACCCCAGACGTGCTGTCGACGGCTCATAACGCGCCGACAGAACGGCGGGCGGGCACTGCCTCAGCTCGCGCCGTCACGCCGGCGAGGACTTGGTCGACAGCGTTGCGGGTCTCGTCGTCGCTGTCGGGCCACAGATGGCCGTAGGTGTCGAGCGTCTCCATGGCGGACTGGTGGCCGAGGCGCCGCTGGACGGCCTTCACCGAACATCCCCGGCCGATGAGCAGTGAGGCGTAGAAGTGCCGGAGGTCGTGGAAGGTCGCCCACTCGGGCACCCCCGATCGCACCCGGGCCCGCCGCCACATCTCGCCGGCGGGGCTGCGGCGCATCGGATCGCCCAACGAGTTGGTGAACACGAGGCCGGTCCGGCCGGGCCGGTAGCGCGCCAGGTGCTCGGCGAGGGTCGAGTTCACAACTTCGGGCATGGGCACCGTGCGGAAGCCCGCCTTGCTCTTCGGCGGCCCGAACTCGGGGATTCCGGCCCGAGCGCCGAGGAGCTGGCGGTCAACCCGAACCTGGCGGCGGAGGAAGTCGACCCGGTCGACGGTGAGCCCGAAGCACTCGCCCTGGCGCAGCCCCATGCCGGCGCCGAACACGATGAGGGCACGGTACCGGTCGGGTACAGCGGCGACGAGCGCCTCCAGCTCGCTGACGCTGAGGGGTACCACCTCGGCGTCGTTGCGCTTGGGGAGGGCGATCTTGACGCACGGTGAGGCGGCGATGAGCCGGTCGCCGACGGCCGCTTTGAAGATGGTGGACACCCACCGGTAGATGAGCTCGACCGAGCCGGGTGCGAGGACACCGGTGAGCTTCTTCACCCAGGCCTGGACCTCGCTGCGGCGGACGGCGCCCAGAGGCCGGCGACCGAGCGATGGGTAGGCATGCAGGCGCAGGTAGGTCTCGAGCTGGGCGGACGTACTGGCGCGGTGGACCTGGGCGGCCCGCCACTGCTCGGCGTAGTCCTGGAACAGGGTGCGGCCGCCGGCGGGGTCCACGTAGACGCCGTAGGCCAGGTCGCCCCGGATGGCGTCGAGAAAGCGGTCGGCGTCGCCCTTGCGGGAGAACTGGCGGGTCTTCTGGGGCCCGCCCGGGTACTCGCGCCACCGCGCTCGGTAGCGACCGTCGGGCCGCTTGTCGATGCTCGCCATGGTTGCCTCCCAAGCCTCTTCGGACCCCGTTCGAGTCCTCAATAAGTCCTCAGTCCTCAGAAAGTCCTCAGCTGCTGAGGACTATTCTGGTCACTGACGGTCACCGGCGGTCAATCCCGGACAAGGATAAACGCTGGTCAGAGGCTATTTTACCACTTTCACGAAGAGTGGTGACGGTGAGTCGGCCTGTAAGCGGGGTTCTGTCCGGGGCCAAACGGCGCCGGGGTGACCATCCATCTGTGCGGCCTACCTGGGGAGATCGAGCGGGCCGCTCCTCCCACGCTTGGCCTTGCTCCGGGTGGGGTTTGCCGAGCCGTCCGGGTCACCCCGGGCGCTGGTGCGCTCTTACCGCACCGTTTCACCCTTACCTGTGCTCCGAGGAGCCATCGGCGGTCTGTTTTCTGTGGCACTTTCCTGCGAGTCGCCCCGACTGGCCGTTAGCCAGCACCCTGCCCTGTGGAGCCCCGACTTTCCTCGACGCCGTCAAGCGACGCCGCGGTCACCCGGCCGGCTCACCGTCGCCTCCAGTGTCGCGCGTCCAACCGCCGCCGGCCGGTCAGAAGTCCTTGAAGACGCCCGCGTGCCGGTCTGTCGGTTGGCGGGTGCCGGCCGACCGCCCGGGCACGAGGTGCACCTTGGCGGCCTCCTTCTCGGCCTCGTCGGTCACCGTCTCGCTCCGCCCGAAGGCCATCACCGACCGGTGGTTCATGGAGTGATGCAAGGTCGAGCGGGCAAGCACCAGCCCGTCGAGCACGGTCACGGTGATGCACGCCTCGGCGCCGCCGGCGCACGCGGGCCCGACGGTTGCGAGCTGCCCCCGGCTGACCGGTCCCGGCGGCACCAGGGTGCGGGTTCCGAACCCTGGTGCCTTCGCAAGGTGGAAGCGACCGGCGGAATCACATGTTTGTAACTGTCACAGGCCCATGGGAGGCTGGACGGCATGGCCACCCCCACCCTGGAGCGAGCCGCCGAGCGCCTGGCCGCCCTGCTCGGCGCGCCCGGCACAGGCCTGCGTGACCCGTCCGAGCACAGCGCCAACCTGATCTTCGAGGCGGAGGCGGTGCCCCGCCCGCTCGATCGCCTGGCGCCTCCGGCCGACGCCTGGGCGGTCGACGGCGGCCAGGCCCTGGTGGCCGACGCCCGATGCCTCCAGGTGCTCGTCACCCGGGCGTCGCGGGTGCGCTTCCAGGGCGGTCGCTGTGTCACCGAGGACGAGGGCGAGCTGCGGGCCCACCTGCTCGGCGGGGCCGACGAGCGGGCCGCGGCGGTGGAGGCGCTCGGCCTCGACGGCATCGCCGCGGACACCTCGGTCGACGTGAACCTGCTGCGCGACCGCTGGGAGTGGGACGCCGTCCGCCAGTGCGTGGAGGAGGCCGACCCCGGAGCGCTGGTGCTGGTCGACGGCGACCTCCAGCCCGACTGGCGCATCCCGTCGTCGTTCCTGGGCGACCTGCTGCGGCGGGCCACCGACCGGGGCGTGGTGCCGGCTGGCATCACCAAGCACTCGTCGCTGGCCCGTGGTGGGGCGCCCCTGCTGGGGGTGCTCGAACTCGAGGCAGCCGAGGCGGTCGGCCCCCGCGCCATGTGGTGGGCGCCGGTGGCGCGCACCAGGGCGTCGGCCCGCACCGACACCGGCGCCGGCCTCCAGGTCGTCGCCGCCCGGCTCGACCCCGACGCCCGCTTCGCCTTCCGGGTCGACCTCCCGGCCGGCGCCGACGCGGCGGCCACCCTCGGCCGGCTGGCCGCCCTGTGCGACGACGCCGCCTTCCCCGGCTACCCCTACCCGCTCGCCGTAGCCGACCGCCTGGCCGCCTGCCCGGGCTGGCTGCGCAGCGAGGCGTGGCTGCAGCTCGACGAGCTGCTGGCCCGGGCCGGCCTGTCCGCCGAGGTCCGTGACCGCGCCTTCACCGACCGCCACCGGCTGATGGAGCGATCGTGACCGGCCCGGGAGCACGGTCGATCAGCAACTCGCTGGTGCACCATCTCGAAAGGGAGGCGCACCAGTGACGGGGCCGGCGGGCCGTTCTTGTCGGCGGACCGGTGTTGTTTTCGCGCCGGTTCGCCCGCGAGTTGCGCCATGACCGCCGGCGCCGGCACCCGGGGCCGGCTGTACGGCAAGAACGTGCTGGAGGGCGTCTTCAGGGCCGCCCCCGACGAGGACCTGTTCCTGGGCGAGCTGCTGGTGGCGGTCGACGACGTCACCGGCCGGCGGTACCTGTTCCGGGTGGTCGACGTCACCTACGGCACCGAGCACCGCGAGCCCGGCTGGGCCGAGCGGGTGGCGGGCACCCTGTTGGCTGACGACAGCCGGGGCGAGGCCGGCGCCCACCCCGTCTACGAGCAGGAGCGGCGCACCTACCGGGTGGCCGAGTGCCGGTGCCTCGGCTACCTCACGCCCGACGGCAAGGCGTTCCGCAAGCCCAAGAGCCTGCCCACCCAGTTCTCCCGGGTGGTGGCGCCCGAGGCGGCCGACTTCGAGTTCCTGCGCACCCGCATGGGCGACCTGTCGGTGGGCCATCTGCGCAGCGGCGAGGAGGTCGTGGACTTCGACGTAGGCATCCCCGGCGCCAGCCTGGCCACCCACGTGGGCATCTTCGCCACCACCGGCATGGGCAAGTCCAACCTCATGCGGGTCATCGCCGGGCAGGTGCTCCGGGCCAACGGGCGCTACGGGTTGCTGCTCATCGACCCGCACGGCGAGTACCGCACCGCCCTCGCCCGCCACCCGTGGGCCGCCCAGCGGCTCAACGTCTACGCCGCCCGGCGGCTCGCCAACACGTCCACCCTGCGCATCAGCCTGGCCGAGCTCACCGTCGACGACCTGCGCACTGCCTACGAATGGAGCCGCCCCCAGGAGGAGGCGCTGTTCGAGCTTGAGCGCCACTACGGGTCGCCCGGGCTGTCCTGGCTGCTGGCCTTCGCCCAGGTCGACGACCTGCCCGGGTTCCGCGACATGGAGTTGGGCAACCGGGTCGCCCTCAACACCATGCAGGTGGTGCACCGCCGGGCCCGGCGCATCGTCGAGCTGCCCTGCATCGCCACCGATGTCAACGTGTCCACCGGCGCCGCCATCGTGCGCGACCTCACGGAGGGCCGGGTGGTGCTGTGCGACGTGAGCGGCCTCGGCTCCACCGAGGAGGTGCTGCTGGCCTCGTTCCTCACCCGGAAGGTGCTCGAGCACTGGGCCGGCGCCTACCTCGACGACCCCGACCTTCACGAGCGCCTGCCGGTGGTGTGCATCGTGTTGGAGGAGGCCCAGCGGGTGCTGTCGTCCAGTCGGGACAAGGAGTCCAATGTGTTCCCCCGGGTCGCCCGGGAGGGGCGAAAGTTCAAGGTGGGGCTGTGCGCCGTGACGCAGCAGCCCAAGCTGCTTGACGGCGAGTTGCTCAGCCAGTTCAACACCTTCTTCGTGCTCGGCCTGGCCGACGAGAAGGACCGCAACATCCTGCGCTCGTCCTCCAAGCAGGACCTGTCGGCCCTCGGCCCCGAGATCCAGAGCCTCATGCCGGGGGAGTGCCTGCTGGCCAACCTGGAGGCGCCGTTCGCCGTGCCCGCCAAGATCCATCTCTACGACGACGTCGTACGCGCCACGCCCCCCCCGCCCGCCCCCCGCCCCGAGGCGGCCGCCAACGTGGCCGCCCTGGTCGACTAGGTGAAGATCGCCGCGCTGGGCGACGCCCACCTGGGGCGCTCGTACTACGGGTTCACCACGCCGGCCGGCGTGAACCAGCGGGAGTTCGACTTCGAGGTCTCCTTCACCGCCGCCGTCGACGCGGCCCTGGCCCAGGAGCCCGACCTGATCGTGTGGCTGGGCGACGTGTTCGACCACCCCCGTCCCACCTACCGCTCGTTCCGGGTGGCGCAGCGGGCGCTGGCCCGCATACGTGACCATGGCATCGCCGTGGCCCTCATCACCGGCAACCACGACACGCCCCGCCTGCCCGGCACCGGCAGCCCCTACTCGGCGCTGGCCGACATGTTCCCCGAGTTCCACTTCGCCCACCGCCTGGCCTACGAGCGCTTCGAGCTGTCCGGGCTGGTGATCCACGCCGTCCCCCAGATGCTCACCGTCGACGCCACCCTCGTCGCGCTGGCGGAGGCCGACAAGGGCCGGAGCGCCGGCAAGTCCAACCTCCTCCTCACCCATCCCCGCATCACACAGGTCGAGCCGAAGTACAGCGACATCAACGAGATCGAGATAGACGCGTCCGTGCTGCGGTCCGATCTGGTGCTGCTCGGCCACTACCACTTCCACACCCGGGTGGCTGACGGCATCTGGTACGCCGGCTCCACCGACACGTTCTCCTTTGCCGACGACCCTGACAAGCCCAAGGGCATCGTGGTGCTCGACACCGACAGCGGCGAGTGCCGCCACGTCCCCCTCCAAGATCAGCGGCCGCTGGTCACCCTGGAGAGCGTGGCGGCGCTGGGCCTGTCGGCGGCCGACCTCCAGACGCAGGTGCTGGACCGGGCCGTCCGGGTGCCGGAGGGTGCGGTCGCCCGGCTCTACCTCGACGGTGTCGACCCCGAGGCGTATCGCCTGCTCGACCTCGAGTTGGTGCGGGAAGCAGCGGTTGCCGCCCTTTACCTCAAGGTCGAGCCGCAGTTCGGCGGCGTAGACGTCCACGTGGAGCTGCCCGACATCGAGTCGATGGGCGGCCGCTGGCACCAGTACCTGGAGAAGCAGGACCTCACCGGCTTCGACCGTGTGCGCATCAAGGAGCTCGGCGACCAGTACCTGGCCCGGGGGGTGGAGCAGTCCAGCTGATGTTGCTTCAGAGGATCTACCTGCGGAACTACCGGACGTACGAGGACGAGCTCGATCTCGAGATCCCGCCGGGGCTCGTCGGGATCTACGGCGCGAACGGTTCCGGGAAGTCGTACCTGGTGGAATCAGTGCTGTTCGCCCTTTGGGGCAAGAGCCGCACGTCGATCGCCGACGTGCGCACCACCGGGGTCGGCGGCGACTGCGTGGCCGAGGTGCAGTTCGAGCATGAGGGCCACCAGTACGTGGTGCGACGCACGGTCACCGGCATCAACGCCACCGTGCGGGCGTCGGCCTTCGCCGACGGCGGCCAGATGGCCGAGGGCGTGCGCGACACGGGCCGCTACGTGCACTCCATCCTGGGCATGGACGACGCCGCCTTCCGGTCGTCGGTGTTCGCCGAGCAGAAGCAGCTGGCCGCCTTCAGCGACCAGCGCCCCCAGCAGCGCAAGGACCTGGTGCTCAAGCTGCTCGGCGTGACCCCCCTCGACACGGCGCGTGACGACGCCCGTAAGGACTCCCGCTCCGCGCGCGACCGACTGGAGGCGCTCACACGCGCACTGCCGGACGTCGACGAGCTGCGCAACGGTGCCGACGACGCGGTGGCGGCCGCAGATGCGGCCGAGGTGGATGCGGCGGCAGAAGCCAACGCGGCGGCTGCGGCCCGGGAGCGCCTGGCGTCGGCCGACTCGAAGCTGGTGCAGCTCGACGAGCTGCGCCGCACGTATGACGCGGTGGTGGCCGAAGGCAAAGCGGTCAAGGCCGAGCACGACGCCGTCACCCGGCGGGTGGCCGAGCTCGACGCCGACATCGCCGGGCTGGCGCAGGCCCGGAGCGACCTCGACGCCCTGGTGCCGGTCGCCGCCGGCCTGTCCGAGTCGGAGGCCGAACTGGCCCGGCTGCGGGCTGTGGCCCAGGCCGCCGCCGCCGTGGTCAGGGCGACCGTCCCCGAAATGGGGGAGCCGCCCGACGAGGAGGCGTGCGAGGCGGCGCGCCTCGCCGCCGAGGAGTCGGCCAACCATCTGGCGGCGCTCGACGGGGAGCTGGGGGCGGCCCGCTCCGAGTTGGAGCGGGCCCGGAAGGCGGCCTCGTCGTCGGCGTCGCTGTCGGGGGAGGCCGACTGCCCCCTGTGCGGGCAGGCCCTCGGCGACGCCTTCGGGCAGGTGCAGGAGCACCGGGCGGCCGAGGTGGCGGCAAGCGATGAGCGGGTGGCCGCCCTCGAGGCCCGCCGGTCGACCGCGGCCCCGGCCGCCGACAAGGCCCGGGCCGGCGCCAAGGCGGCCGCCACCAACCTCAAGCAGGCCCGCGAGGCGTGGGCGCTGGCCGAGCAGGCCCGGGCGAGGCGGGCGTCGGCCGAGGCGGCGCTGGCCGAGGCGGAGGCGGCCCTCGGGCGGGCGTTCCAGGCGGGCGAGGTCGACAAGGTCGCCGTGCAGGTGGAGGAGCGCGTCACGGCGGCCAGGGAGGCGGCCCGCCTTCAGGCCCATCTGGAGCGGGCGCCGGCGCTGGCCAGGCAGCACGAGGCCGAGCGGGCCCGGCTGCACGAGGCGGGGGTGCGCCTTGAGCGGCTGCGGGAACAGGCCCGCTCGCTCGGGTTCCAGCCCGCCGCTCACGACGATGCCCGGGCCGAGCGGGATACCGCTGCTGCCGCCGCCGAGTCGGCCGCCAAGGTCGCCCACGACGCCCAGGTGGTGGCCAAGGGCGCCCGGGTAACGGCCGACGCCGCCGCCCGGCGCCTCGCCGACGCCGAGGCGCAGCACGCCACCTTGGCCACGCTGGTCGAGGAGAGCCGCCACCTCGGCCGCCTGGCCGACCTTCTCAATGCCTTCCGAAACGGCGTGGTGGGCACCGTGGGCCCCCGCCTGTCGGCCCACGCGGCCGAGCTGTTCGCCGAGCTCACCGACCGCGAGTACGACGAACTGGTCCTCGACCCGGAGACCTACGAGATCCAGATCTCCGATCGGGGCCGGAAGCATGGCATGGCCCGCTTCTCCGGTTCGGAGACCGACCTGGCCAACCTGGCCGTGCGGGTGGCGATCAGCGAACACGTGCGCCTGCTGTCGGGCGGCACCGTCGGCCTGCTCGTGCTCGACGAGGTCTTCGGCCCCCTAGACGAGGACCGCAAGGCCCGGATGCTCGCTGCCCTCGAGCGTCTCCGGGGCCGCTTCCGCCAGGTGCTGGTCGTCACCCACGACGACGCCATCAAGGCCGAGCTGCCCAACGCCATCGAGGTGGTGAAGCTCCCCAACCGTCGGGCCACCGCCCATCTGATGAACGCGTGAGGACTCGCGGGCCTGGTGGCGAGCCCGCCGTTCCGGTCGGCTCGGCGGGTGTGAGCGCCGCTTCCGATGGACGACCAGGCGGCCCGGGCCTGGAAAGCCACCCCGATCGGCTTGTATCGCGGGTTCATCGGGCAGGGGCGTCCGGCTTCCGAACGCTCACTCCGCATGAACGAGCACGAGGCCCTCAGAACTGGACGGCGCTGAGCTCGGGCACCGTGCCGGTGGCCCGTGCGACGGCCTGGCGCCAGCGGTCACGGTCCGGCTTGCGGCGGGGCTCGATGGTGCAGCGGGGCGCCCACAGCGAGGCGGTCTCGTCCTCGTCGCCCCACACCCCGACGGCGATCCCCGCCAGGTAGGCGGCGCCCAGCGTCGTCGCCCCGGTGACCGGCGACACCTCGACGGGGCGCTGGCAGGCGTCGGCCAGGGCCTGGACGAAGGTGGCGTTGGCGGTCATGCCGCCGTCCACCCGCAGCGACGGGATCGTGACGCCGCCGTCCGCCTCGGCCGCCTCCAGCAGGTCGGCGCCCCGGTGGGCCACGCCCTCCAGCACGGCCCGCACCACCTGCGCCCGGCCGCTGCCGCGGGTGAGGCCCACCAGCGTGCCCCGCGCCCCGAAGTCCCAGTGGGGCGTGCCCAGGCCGACGAGGGCGGGCACGAACCACACGCCGCCGCTGTTCGGTACCGAGGCGGCCACGGCATCGGACTCCTCGGCCGTGGCCAGCATGCCCATGTCGTCGCGCAGCCACTCCACCGCCGTGCCCGCCGAGAGCATCACCGCCTCGATGCCCCACGTGTCGACCCCGCCCCGCCGCCAAGCCACGATCGGGAAGCACCCCGCTTCCCCCCGCACCGGGAACGGCGGGCGGGTGGGGCCGGCGCACAGGTCGAGCATGCCGCCGGTGCCGAAGGTGGCCTTGGCCAGGCCCGGGCGGGTGCAGCCCTGGCCCACCAGCGACGCCTGCTGGTCACCGGCGAGGCCGGCGATCGGCGGCGCGCAGTCGAGCGCCAGCGCGGGGCCGAGGATGCCGGACGAGTCGACGATGCGGGGGAGCACCGAGGGCGGGATGTTGAGCACCTCGAGCACCTTCGCGTCCCATCCGGAGCAGTCGGGCAGGACGAGCCCGGTGACGCCGGCGTTCGTGGCGTCGGTCACGTGCAGGGCGCCGCCCGACAGCGTCCACGCCAGCCACGTGTCGACCGTGCCGAAGCACAGGTCGCGCTCGCGCCCCGGGTCGGCGATGTCGAGCAGGACGGCCAGCTTGGTGGCCGAGGCGTTGGGGGCGAGGCGCACGCCGTCGGCCCGGAGCATGAGGCACATGGCCGCGGTGCGCAGGTCCTGCCAGCCGATGCCGGGGCCGACCGGCTCGCCGGTGGCGCGGTCCCACACGATGGTCGACGCCCGCTGGTTGGCGATGCCCACGGCATGCACCTGGCCGCCCTCGGCCATCGAGCGGCGGGCGACGTCGAGGGCGGCGTCGGCCAGCGCCCGGGCGTCGAGTTCCACGAAGCCGTCCATCGGCGTCGACGGCACGACGGTCCGCCGGTGCACGGCGTCGACGGTCCCGTCGGGGCGCACCACGGCTGCCCGCACACTGCTCGTGCCGGCGTCGACGACCAGGACGCTCATCGGTGTCTCCCTGCTGTCAGCCGGCGCCGGCGGGCCGGGGCGGGTCGCCCTGGGTGTCGACGCTGATCCTGCTCGATGCGGCCGCCTCCCGCCGCATGGCGATGTAGCCGCCGATGACGGCGAGCGACACGGTGATCTGCAGGAGGAGGAGCAGCGTCACCACCAGGGGCGTGGTGATGCCGTCGCCCGTGATTAGGCGACGCCCCAGGGCGACGGCGGCCATCACCGCGAACGCCGCGGTGGCGGCCGCAGCGGCGTGCTTGAGGGGCGCGTCCAGCCGGCGCCTGGCCGCACGGTGTCCGCCCAGCGCGCACCCGAGCAGCAGGGCGAGGAGCGGCACGAACCACAGGTTCGACTCCTGGCCGGCGAGGTCGGTGTCCCTGAGCAGGCGCACCACGATGGTGGGCGGCATGGTGACGGCGACGGTGAGGACGGCGCCGTCCGCCACCGCCCGCCAGTCCATGCTCCGGTTCACGGCCACGCCGGCCCCCCCCATGGCGACGGGAGGCCGAGCTTGCCCGGGTTCATGATCCCGTTCGGGTCGAGGGCGGCCTTGAGTGCCACCAGCGTGTCGTACGCGCCGCCCATCTCCTCCCGGAGGAAGCGGGCCCGGCTGACCCCCACCCCGTGGTGGTGGCTGATGGTGCCGCCCGCCCGCAGCACGGCGGCGGTGACGGCGTCCCATGCCTCCACGTAGTACGCGTCGTCCTCGTCCGCCCCCTCGCGCCGGCCGCCGAAGGTGAGGTAGATGCAGGCGCCGTCGCGGTAGGCGTGGGACTGGTGGGCCGACGCCACGAAGGTGCCGGGCACCGCCTCCAGGGCGGCCACGGCCGCCCGGTACAGAGCAGGCAGGGCGGACCAACCGGCCGCTACCTCGCACGTGTCGCCCACGATGCCGGAAGCCACCAGAGCGACAAGGTTGGACACGTCGTCGCGGTGGGCGAGCCACCGGTCGACGAGGGCGTCGTCGAGCCGTTCGGCGCCGGCGCACTCCTCGACCACGAGGTGGGCGACGGCGTCGGCCAGGCGGGGCTCGGCTTCGTCGAGCACGATCAGCACGGCCCTGTCGTCAACCGCGAACGTACGGCGCGTCTCCACCAGGTCGTAGAGACGCAGGACGGCCGGCGTGGCGCCCCGGCGCACGATGCGCCGGCAGGCGTCGAGCCCGTCCTCGAAGGACGCGAAGCCGAAGGCGGCCCGGCGTTCGGCGGGCGGGACGGGGGAGGCCCGTAGCTTGGCTGCGGTGATGACCCCGAGGGTTCCCTCGCTGCCCACGAAAAGCTGACCGAGGTCGGGGCCGGTGGCCGACCGGGGGGCGCGCCCGCCGGTGCGGATCAGCCGTCCGCCGGCGAGTGCGACCTCCAGCCCCACGACCATGTCCTCGACCTTGCCATAACGGGTCGAGTACTGGCCGGCGGACCGGCACGCCAGCCACCCGCCCACGGTGGAGATGGCGAGGGACTGCGGCCGGTGGCCGGTCGTGAGGCCGTGCTGCGTTCGCAGCGCCTCCTCGAAGACGGCCCCGTTGGTGCCCGCCCGCACTGACACGAGGAGCGATGCGTCGTCGACGTCCACCAGCCCCGACAGGCCGCACAGGTCGAGGGAGACGCCGCCGAACACGGGCACGCTGCCGCCGCACACACCGCTGCGGCCGCCGGCCGGCGTGACCGGCACCCGTGCCTGCGAGCACACGGCCAGGACGGCGGCGACCTGGGCGGCGTCCACGGGCGACGCCACCACGGCAGGAAGCGACGGCACCTCGCCGCCGGCCGCCCAGCGCATTGCCAGCGGCCACCAGTCGGCGCCGTGCCCGCTCCTGGCCTCGTCGCTGTCGTCGACCGGGCAGATGGCCGCCAACCGCTCGCGCACGGCGTCGCCCACCTCGACCCTCGGCCCGCCCAGGTGCTCGCGCATCGGTACCGAGGTCACTGCGGCGCCGGCGGTCGGGCGGTCGTGGGGGCCAGGCCGGCGGCCTCGCGCTCCTTCGTGGCCGCCGCCACGTACGACGCGGCCTCCTCGCCGGCGCGGGTGGGCGACCACCCGAGTTCGGGCGCCAGCAGCCGCGCCACGTCGGCGGCGGCGGCGATCGACGCGTCGCGTGCGAGGAGCAGCGCTCGGGTGCGCCGGCTGAGCACGTCGTCGAGGGTATGGGCCATCTCCGCCCTCGCCGCATGGACGGCCTCGGCCCGCAGGTAGGGGAGGCCGGCCACCAGGGGTCGGCCCAGATCGGGGTCACCCTCCACCAGTGCGGCCACGGCGACCGCCTCACTGCCGTAGCGAGAGGCCAGATGGGCGGCGACAGCGTCCTCGTAGTCGCCCGGCGGGTCGCCTTCGCCGGCCGTGCGCCGGCGCCTGAGGAGCCGGTCCGCGCTCGACGGGCCGACGCTCCCGTCCGACGCTCCGCGCCGCCCGAGCGCCAGGCCGGTGGTCGCCACGCCGCCCCCGCCCGCCGCGCCGTGCAACCGGAGCGTGGCGGTCCGGCTGCCCCCGGCGCCGCGGCCGAGGATCTCCACCGCCCGGTCGACGGCGTCGGCCGCCATCTTGCGGTAGGTCGTGAGCTTGCCGCCGGTGATGGTGACCACGTTGGCGTCCGCGGTCACCCGGTGGCGGCGGGACAGGTCGGATGTGCGCTTGGAGCGGACCTCGTCGAGCAGCGGCCGCAGGCCGGCCCACGATCCCACCACGTCGGCCGACCGGAGCGGTTCGCCCAGAGCGGCGTTGGCCGCCCCGAGGAGGTAGGCCACATCGTCCGGCGTGCACTGCGGGTCGTCGAGGGGACCGGTGTGCTCGGTGTCTGTGGTGCCCAGGTAGACCCGGTCGCCCCACGGCACCACGAAGATCGACCGGGAGTCGCCTGGCACCGGCAGCACGCCGGCCGTCGTCACCGGCAGGCGGGAGCGCTCGACGGTGATGTGGATGCCCTTGGCCGGGCGCAGCGTGGGACGCCGGCCCGGATCGCGCAGGGCGTCGACCCGGTCGGCCCACACGCCGGTGGCGTTGACCACCACGCCGGCTCGCACTTCGCGCCCGTCGTCCAGGACTGCTCCTGCGACCGCACCCCCGGTGCCCGGCCGCGTGAGCAGCCCCGCCACCACTGCGTAGTTGGCCGCCACCGCGCCGTGGTCGAGGACGGCGCTGCGCACGACGGCCAGGGTGAGGCGGGCGTCGTCGGCGAAGGCGTCGTGGTACTCGAACCCGCCGGCCACCCGGTCGGGGCGCAGGGCGGGCAGGGCGGTCAGCACCTCCGGCGCCGAGAGCCGGCGGTGGCGGTGGCCGATGCGCAGGCCGCCGCTGAGGTCGTAGGCCCACAGCGCGGTGGAGTACCCCCGGGCCAGCGCCTCGTCCGCCAGCCCGCCCGCGCCGAGGAGGGGGACCACGAAGGCCATGGGCGACACGAGGTGGGGGGCGTTGGCCAGCAGCCGCCGGCGCTCGGTCAGGTTCTCCCGCACCAGCCGGAACTCCCGCTGCTGCAGGTACCGCAGCCCCCCGTGCACCAGCTTCGACGACTTGGAGGACGTGCCCGAGGCGAAGTCCCCGTGCTCCACCAGGGCCGTCCGCAGGCCACGCGAGGCAGCGTCGAGGGCCACCCCGGCGCCCGTGATGCCCCCGCCGATCACCAGGACGTCGAACTCCTCCGCCGCCATCCGGTCGAGGGCCGCCGCCCGGGCGAACGGCCCGCTCACGTGGTCAGCTCTCGGCGCTCATGTCGGCGTACGACGTGCGGAAGCCGTCCCGCAACAGCACCGGCACCTGCCGGCGCGAGCGCAGGAGGAGGACGGCGGCCATCACCAGGTAGGCGACGCCGGTGAGGATGCGCACCTCGTCGTGGATCGACTCGGGCCCGACGGCGCCGGCCACGAACTGCACCATGAAGAGGCCGAACAGCAGGCCCGCCTCCTTCAGCGACATCGACAGGTTCACCAGGATGGCGACCGCGAACGCCGACTGGGCGGCGGTGAGGAACAGCTCCTCCCGCTGGTTGCCCACGATGGGCAGGCCGTGCGTGCCGCCCGACGCGATGGCGAAGGCGATGGGCAGCGTGCCCACCAGCAGTGTCCACTGGTTGACCTTCGACGACACCAGCGTGCCCAGGGCGGCGTTGGTGTTCAGGCGGTAGGCGTAGAGGCACGCCACCAGGAGCTCGGGCGCCTCGGACGCCAGTGGGGCCAGCCACTGCACGAGGAGGAACTCGCTCACGCCGAGCGACTGGCCCGAGGCCACCAGGGCCTCGGCGAAGTGCTCGGCGCACAGGAGGATGACCGCGGCGGCGAACACGAACAGGGCGACGACGGTGATGCGTCGGTTGCGCACCGAAAAGCAGCCGATCCACCGGGCCGGCCCCACCAGATGGGGCTCCTCGGCCGGCGCCCGCGAGATACGGATCGTGTAGAGGACGAAGATCGTGACGAGCACGCCGGCGTCGAAGAGGGTGATGGACCGCTTCAGGGGCAGCGTGAGCGAGTACATGGTGGCCACCACGAGGAAGGCCAGCTCCACCGAGTGCGACCGGTCGAGGCGGATCTCCTTGCCCTTCTCGGGGTTGCCCCGCTTCCTCCACTGCCGGTAGGCGATGAAGCCGACCACGCTCCAGCCGACGCCGATGAGGAGGCGGTTGGCTCCTGTCATGTTGGCCAGGGCGAGGCCGCACGGTGACTCGCCGCCACCTGGCGCCAGGCACTCGCGTCCCGTCTGCTCGAACGCATTGCCTCCCTTGATGGCGAACACCAGGTCGACGGCGTACTCGGGCAGCACGGCGATGAAGGCGAGCAGGGCGATGGCCAGCCCGGCCGAGATGTCGAGCTGGGCGACCTCGGCCGCCCACGACAGCAGGAAGGCGGCGCCCACGATGGCGAGCCCGAACAGGAGGGCGAGCAGGGGATCGGACAGGTAGCCGTCGCCGATCCGAAGGGCGATGCCCGGGACCGTCACCGCGACGGCGAGCCCGAGGGCGAGATGCTGGCGGCCGGGCTTGAGGGCCTCGTGCAGGTCCTCGTCGGTGGTCGTCATCCCGGGCATCCTACGAGGACGTCCGCTTCGTCCGGTGGCACCGTCCCGTAGGGTCGCGGGGATGGCGAAGCTCGCGGGCTCCCGCAGCGAAGGCAACCTCCGTAAGGCATGCGCAGAGGAGTACCCGGTGCACACGCAGCTGGCCCGGGAGGAGGGCTTCGACGAGATCGCCGACTGGTTCGACACGGTGGCGGGGGCCGAGCGAAGCCACGCCGGCCGCCTCACGGCCGGCCTCGACAGCCTTTCGTAGTGCTCCCGCCTCCGCGCCCGGGGAGCGGTTGCGCGGTCTCGCGACGCCGGTTCCTGCAGTGGGCGGGGCACGCCGGGCTGGCGGCGGCGGCGGCGGCCGGCGGGCCGGCGCTCCTCGGAGCGTGTGCCTACGGGAACGACGGCCCACCGGGGAGCGCCGGCCCTGGCGGCGGCGGGCCGGCGGGCTCGTCCGACACGTTGCGGGTGGGCGTGGTGGCCCCGTTCTCGGGGGTGGGCGCCTTCCTGGGCGACATCGTCGACCGCTCGCTCGACGCCGCCGTCCGACAGATCAACAGCACCGGCGGAGTGGGCGGGCGCAAGGTCGAGCTGGTCGAGCGCGACACGGGTATCGACCCGTCCTCCGGCCCCCGGGTCTACGCCGACCTGGTGAGCAAGGGCGTGGTCGGCATCCTGTGGTGTGGCGCCGTCGGCTTCAGCCAGGCCCTGCCCCAGGTGAAGCGCGACCAGATGCCGGTGGTGGCCGTCTTCAACGACCCGTTCTCCTCAGGCCACCTCTACCCGGAGGGAGACCGGGCGGGCCGGTCGGTGTTCCAGATCCTGCTGCCGGACCGCTACGCCAAGTCGGTGCTGGCCGCCTATGCGGCGTCGGACCGGGGTTACACCACGGCCGCCTATATGTACGACGCCCTGCTCGACCCGGGCGCCACCGCCCGGGCCCGCTTCGAGGCGTCCTTCTCGACCGCCGGCATCGACATCACCGGCGTGGAGACGTTCTCCCTGGTGGACTCCGATTACGGGCCCCAGCTCCAGCGCCTGCGGGAGGGCCGGCCGCAGGTGCTCTACGTCGACGGGCTCAACACCAACACCGCCGGCGTGGTGTCGCAGCTCCACGACCTGGACGCCGCCTACGTCGACACGCCCACGGCCAAGTCGCCGCCAGCCGGGGGCTGGCACCCCCACGTGTTCGGCTCTCCACCCGGCAGCGGCGACCGCAGCTGGGTGGAGCTGGCCGGCGACAAGGCGCGCGTCGGCACGGTCACCGCCTGGCACGTGGGCGGGCTGGTCTACCTGCCCTCGTTCGCCATCGGCGGGTGGATGCGGAAGTTCCTCGGCCGGGAGCCGACCGGTGGCGAGGAATCGGCGCCCGACGGCCTGGCCGCGCTCCTGGCCGGCGTGCGCAAGGCTGGTTCCACCGACCGGGCCAAGGTCACCCGCGGTATCGAGGAGGCCGGACCGATGACGTTCGCCTCGCTCGAGTTCGGCTTCACCCGCGACCGCCACCTGGCCCGGACGCCCGACGAGGTGGCCATCGTCACCATGGAGCGGGGCGCCTCGGGCCCCGCTCCCACCGACCCGCCCTACCGGCTGGGCCTCGAATGGTCACCCGGCCAAGCCTTCGCCGGCACCCCCGCAGGCCCCACCCAGCTCGTCCGGCCCACGCTCGAGGCCAACCGCCGTGCCCACCCCGCCCTGGTCGACCAGATCCTCGCCGAGGGCTACGGCACCCAGTGCACCAAGCGGGACGGCGCCCTGGCGCCGGACTGCCGGCTCCACTGATGCTGCGCCCCGGTTCTCCACTCCCCGGAGTCCGCACAGCGAGCACAACGAGGCGGACGACTCCGGGAGGTGCACGGTGACCGACCTCGTCCAGATCCTGGTGTCGACCGCCACGGTGGGGTCGGCACTGGCGCTGGTGGCGCTGGGGTACAGCCTGGTCTTCTCGGCCACCGGCATCGTGAACTTCGCCCAGGGCCCGCTGCTGGTGGTGGGCGGCTACGGGGCCTACGCGCTCAGCCGGGCCGGCGTGCCGATCGTGGTGGCCATGGTGCTGGCGGTCCTGGGGACGGCGTTGGCCGGCGCGGCAGTGGAGGTGATCGCCCTGCGCCCGCTGAGGCGCGTCGACGCGGTCGCCGACGTGGGCTGGGTGCTCACCACGTTCGCCGCCGGCCTGGTGGCGGTGGACCTCGTGCGCATCGGCGTCGACTCCTCTCCCCACTCCCTCCCGCCGCTGGTGGGCTCCGTCCTCGGCCGCCACGTGTGGCGGGTCGCGGGGGTGGCGGTGACACCCACCGACATCGTGATCGTGGTGGCGACGCTGGCCCTGGTGGTCGGGGTCGACGCCACACTGCGGGCCACCGGGTTCGGGCGGGCGTTGCGGGCGGTGGCCGACGACCGGGAGGCGGCCGCCCTCGTCGGTGTCGACACGGGCAGGGTGGTGACCGCCGCCTTTGCGCTGGCCGGCGCCCTCGCCGCGATGGCCGCTGTCCTGCTGGCGCCCAAGGTGTTCGTTCGCCTGGAGAACGGGTTGCTGCTCGGCCTCCAGGCGTTCGTGGCCGCGGTGCTGGGCGGGCTCGGGTCGGCGCGGGGCGCGCTGGCCGGCGGGTACGCCGTGGCCGCCCTGTCGGCCGTGGCCCGGACGGTTTCGCCCTCGGGCAGCCGCTACGAGTTCGTGGCCGTGTTCGCCCTGTTCCTGGTGACGCTGGCCGTCCGCCCCACCGGCCTGCTCGGCTGCCGCGTCGCGGAGAAGCACTAGGTGGCCGACCGGGCTCAGGCTCTGGCCGTCCGCTGGTGGCCGCTCGCCGCCCTGGTGGGCTTCATGCTGTGGCTGGGGCCGTCCCAGGCGGGCAACCGCAAGTGGCTCGACCTCGGGGTGGAGGCGATGATCCTGGCCACCGCCGCGACCGGGCTCAACGTGGCGTTGGGGTCGACCGGCCTGCTGTCTCTCGGCCACGCCGGCTTCTTCGTGGCCGGCGGCTATGCGGGCGCCGTCCTCGGTCCGTACCTGCTGGGCGACGGGTCCATCGCGCCCGACTTCGTCGTGCGCAACGCGCCGTGGTTCGGGCCCGTGTTCGCCGTCGTCGTGGGCGCGGGCCTGGGTACGGCGCTGGCCCTGGCGTGCTGCCACCTGCGGGGCTTCCACCTCACCGCCGTCACGCTCGCCTTCGGCTTCGGAGTGCCCGCCGTGGCGGTGCTGGCGGCCGACCAGCTGGGCGGCCTGGCCGGCCGCACGGTGGAGCGCATACCCGACACCCGCAACGCCTTCCTGGCCCGGGGGCACACGCTGGCCGGCGTGTACTACACGTCGGCCGTGTTCCTCCTGGTCGCCCTCTGGCTGGCCCGGAACCTGTCCCGGAGCCGGTCGGGGAGGGCGCTCACCGCTGTCCGGGATGGCGAAGTGGCGGCCCGCACCAGCGGCATCGACCCGTACCGCCACCGGGTGGCGGCGTTCGCCATGTCCGCCGCAGTGGTGGCGGTGGCGGGCTGGTTGTCGGCGCTGCGCACCCTGTCAGTCAGCTCGGGCAGCGCCCTCGACGTGCAGACCGAGTCCTTCCGGTACGTGATCACCGTGACCGTCGGGGGCGTGGGCACGCTGGCCGGCCCCGTCGTCGGCGCCTTCCTCCTCACCTTCGGGCTCGGCCTCGACGTATTCCAGCAACACCTCCGCGACAAGCTCGGTCTCGTGTTCGGCGGCCTCGCCCTGGCCGTGGTCGCCCTTGCTCCGTCCGGCCTCGTGGGCGCGGCCCGCCGGCTGCCCGGCCGGCGCTGCCCGGCTCGGGCGACACTGGTCAGCCGATCGGTACCGGAACGAGCCGATCCCGCCGACCAGAGCGGGGAGACGCCCGGCCGTCCGCCGGCCCGGCCCACACTGGTCGGCCGATCGGTGCCGGAGGGGGCCGGTCCTACTGACCAGAGGGGGCCGGCGGACCGGCCGAGGACCGACCCGGGGACGGTGCTGCTGTCGGTGCGGGGGGTGACCCGGTCGTTCGGTGGCGTGGCCGCCCTCGACGGGCTGGACGTGGACGTGGTGCAGGGCTCGGTGCATGCCCTGATCGGCCCCAACGGGTCGGGGAAGTCGACCTTCGTGAACGTGGTCACCGGCGTGGAGCGGCCCGCCGGCGGGCGGGTGCTGCTGGCCGGTGCCGACATCACCGACGTGGCGGCCCACCGGCGGGCCGCCCTCGGCGTGGCCCGCACGTTCCAGGGCGTGCGGGTGTGGCACCGGATGGGTGTCCTGGAGAACGTGTTGGCCGGCGGCCACGTGCGGGGCCGGGCGGGGCTGGGCCGGTGCCTCCTGGGCCTCGACCGGGCCGAGGAGAGCCGGCTGCGGGCCCGGGCGAGCGAACTCCTGGCGCTGGTGGGGCTGGAGACCCGGGCCGGGGACCGGGCGGGCGACCTCACCCTGGCCGAGCAGCGACGGCTGGAACTGGCCCGGGCGCTGGCCGCCGAGCCGGCGCTGCTGCTGCTGGACGAGCCGCTGGCCGGCCTGGACGAGGCCGAGCGGGACCGGCTGGTCCGCCTGGTGCGCAGCCTGCGGTCCGGCGGCCTCACCGTGGTGCTGGTCGAGCACCACGTGGAGACGGTGCTCGCCCTGGCGGACACGGTCACCGTCGTCCACCAGGGCGTGAAGCTGGCCGAGGGGCCGCCCGCCCTGGTGGCCGGCGACGCCCTCGTCCAGGAGGCCTATCTGGGCCCGGCCAGTGGCGGCGGCGGAGCGTGAGCGGGAAACCGGGCCCTCCAGGTGACCGAAACAGTCAGGAATGTGGCCCCGCCAGCCGATGTTGTCGATGAACACAACTTCGGGTGCTCGGAATACCAGGCGACGGAGCGGGGTAACAGAAACGAGAGAGAACTCAGAACCCCGGGAGGGAACCGCTGATATGAACCTGTCCTGGCGTCAACGGGCGGCCTGCCGTGGCGTCGATCCAGATGTCTTCTACCCGGTCTCCGACGAGGAGGCCGAGGAGGCGAAGTCGATCTGCCGGGTGTGCCCCGTGCGGGAGGCTTGCCTGGAGTACGCCCTGGCCAACCGTGAACGTGACGGAGTGTGGGGAGGCGCCACTGAGCGTGATCGTCGCCGCATGGTCCGTCAGCGCCGCAAGACGGCGTAGCCGACCTCGGTTCGCGGTCCGCGGCCCGTGCGGGAGCCGCCGGGTAGTCTCCGGTGATGACGACCCTGGCCGACCTGGGAGGCTGGCCCTTCGTCCTCCGCCGGCTCATCGACCGCCAGGACCTCAGCGGAGACGAGGCGGGCGCCGCCCTCTCCGACGTGCTCGCGGGGAACGCCACGTCGGCCCAGATCGCCGCCTTCGCCACCGCCCTGCGCATGAAGGGCGAGACGGTGGAGGAGATGACCGGGCTTGTGCAGGCCATCTTCCGCTTCGCTGCCCCCCTGGACGCGCCCGAGGCCGCCGACCTGGTCGACACCTGCGGCACCGGTGGCGACCGAAGCGGGTCGATAAACGTGTCCACCATCTCGGCCTTCGTGGTGGCCGGGGCGGGCGCCCGCGTCTGCAAGCACGGCAACCGGGCCGTGTCGTCCTCCGCCGGCTCGGCCGATGTGCTCGAGGCTCTCGGTGTGGCCGCCGACCTCGGCCCCGCCGGCGTCCTGCGCTGCCTGGCCGACGCGGGCATGGCCTTCTGCTTCGCCCCCCGCTTCCACCCCTGCTTCCGCCACGCCGGGCCCACCCGCCGGGAGCTGGGCGTGCCCACGGTGTTCAACTTCCTCGGCCCTTTGGCCAACCCGGCCCGGCCGGGCCGCCAGGTGGTGGGCGTCAGCGACCCGGCCATGGCGGTCAAGGTCGCCGGGGCCCTGGCTGCCGGCGGGGCCCGTCGGGCCCTCGTCGTCTACGGCCACGACGGGCTCGATGAGCTCACCACGACCACCACGTCGACCATGATCGACCTCGACGGCGGCGAACTGACCACCTGCACCGTCGACCCCGCCGACCTCGGCCTGTCCGCCGCTGCTCCCGGCGACCTGACCGGCGGCGACGCCACCGCCAACGCCGCCCTCGCCCGCCGGGTCCTCGATGGTGAGAAGGGGCCCCACCGCGATGTCGTCCTGCTCAACGCAGCGGCGGGGGTCATGGTCGCCGGCCTGGCCGCCACCCTCGCCGAAGGCCTGGAGGTGGCGGCTGCATCTATCGACGACGGGCGGGCCGCCGGCGTGCTCGACCGGCTGGTCACGGCGTCCACGGCTGCCGCCGCCGAGGCGGGCACAGGCGCCGAGGCAGCCACCGCCGCCTCAGGCGGCCGCCCCGCCTGACCGTTCACCCGGCTCTGGCCCCCGGAATCCCGGGGCTCCTACCGGAGGAACCAGCGCGGTGCCTCAGGCGGAGGGAAGGTCGCCCGCTCCGGCCTCGTCGGCCACGTCCTCCTCGTCGACCTCCAGGTACCACATGTCGGCGCAGTCGGCACAGCGGTAGGTAACCAGGTCGCCGGCGTGCCAGCCGAGCTCGGGTGCATCGAACGGCACCCGGGTGCACCGGCCGCCGCAGTCGACGCAGACGATGGTGTCGGCGGGTGCCATGCGGGCAGGTTGGCACGGACGCGAGGCGACCCGCCTCCAGGGGAGAGGCGGGCCGCCCGCTCGCGGCACACCGTTGGGTGCGCCGCGGTTGCAGTCCCTTGACACACGGGACCGCAGATGCTCGCCCTAGGGCTTCGCCGCCTTGTCGGTCTTGGCGAAGGTGTCGGGCACCGGGTACTCGCCCAGCACGTAGTTGAGGATCGCCACGTGCTTGGCGTCGATGGTCTGGATCGAAGCCGCCAGCTTGATGGCGTCCTTGCTCTTCAGGCTGGGGATGGCGCTGAGGTACGTGGCCGCCGCGATCTCCTCGAGCAGCTTGGCCAGCTTGGCCGCGCCGCCGAAGTCCTTCACCTTGGCGAACTCGGCGTCCACCGTGGGCTTGAGCTTGGCGTCGGGCGTCGAGACCTCGGGCTTGCCGGCGCCCTTGAGCACCTTGTTCCACGCCGCGAGGTGCTCGGTGTGTTGGGCCATGGCGGTCTTGACGAACTCGGCACCGGCGTCGGGGACGGCGCCGAGCTTGCCGCCGACCGCAGCGTCGAGGGCCGCCTTGTAGGTGCCCACGGCCAGGACCTCGAGACCGGCCGCGAAGGCCGCCACTGCGAGGTCGTCGCCACCGCTGGAAGCGGCCTCGGTGGTGTCCGTGCCGCCCGCCTCGGTGGTGTCGGTGGTGGCCGTGCCGGTCTTCTCGTCATCGCCGCAAGCTGCGGTGACGACTGCGAGACCGGCGACGACGCCGCTGCCCACGAGGAACTTGCGACGGCTGAACGCCGACGACGAGAGCTGATCGAGAGCGCTGGGCTCGGTGTCCATGTGGTTGCTGGTCTCCTGGGTCACTTGACGGCTCCGGTGTCCGCACCGGCCGCGTTGGCGACGGGCTCGAAGGCTTCGGGGAAGGCCACGCTGCCGGCAGCAGCCGGGAGCTTGGCTGCGTCGGCGCCGATCGGGATCTTGATCAGCTGCGGTGCACCGCCCATGAGGAGCGCCTTGACGGCACGCAGGACAGCGGCGTGCTGGGTCTCGACGCCCATGACGCTGGCCATGACCCGCTTGGACGCGGTGTCCTCGAGCTGGGTGGTGTTCATGAGGTAGGTCTGGGTGGCGACCGTCTCCAGCGTCTCGGCCAGGTTGACGACGTCGAGGGACGCCTTCAGGGTCGGGACGGTAGCGTCGACGATGGGCTTGAACTTGGCGTTCGGAGCGGTCTGCTCCTTGCCGCCGAGGGCCTTCGTCTGGCTCTGGAAGGCCTTCCTGTGCTCGTCGTGCTGCATCATCGTCGTCTGGGCGAACTTGATGACGACGGGGTTGCCGCTCTTGATGAAGTCGAGTGTGAGCGCAGCGCCGTAGGTGGCGACGGCGAGCACCTCGAGCGAGGACGCGGTCTGCAGGATCTGGATGTCGAGGGCCTCGTCGGCGTGGGCCGGCGTGGCGAACAGACCGGCCAGCATGGCGCCGAAGCCGCCGCCGAGCAGGCCGCGTGCGGCGAGCCCGCCCCCGCCGATGCCCATTTTCGAAAGGACACTGCGGCGGTTGGCGTTGTAGAGGTTGATCTCGTCGAGGTTGATCGCCTGGCCGCGGCGCTCTTCGCGGATCTCGGCCAGCTCGGGGAGCGTGGCCTTGATGTCCTTGAGAGCGTCGACCTGCAGGTCCTGCGACTCGACGATCAACTCATTGAGTGATCGGTCATCGATGGTCACCGAAACGGTTCCCCTTTCAGGTTCAGCGGTGGCATGCGGACGCAAGCCGCCGGTACTCGGTTTCTGCCGTGGGCAGGGATAGGTGTTGCCTTTGGTGTTGCTGGAGCCGACGTGCCGTCCACCACTTCCCTGGCCACGCAACGGTTCGGCTTGTCAGGTATTCGGCACTACGCCGTGACCTGGATGACGCCCTTCATGTAGTCGTGAATGGCGCAGTGGAAAGCGATCTCGCCTTCCTCGGACAGGGTGATGTCCTTGGAGTCGCCCTTCCCCAGCTCGCCCGTGTCGAACGATTTGTCGTCGGCCGTCGCCGTGTGTGCGGCGTCGTCATCGTTGACCACCTTCACGATGGTGCCCTTGGGCACCTCGATCGGGTTGGGCGAGAAGGCGAAGTCCTTGATGTTGAGGGTCACGGCGCCGCCGCCGCCGCCGGAAGCAGCCGGCTTGGAGTCACTGTCGCCGCCGCAGGCGCCGGCGAGCAACGAGATGCCGAGGACGGCAGCCAGCACGGCCGCTCTCCTCCGGGGGGCGCAGTTCACGAAACTACTCGCTGATCGCATCTGCGGGGGCGGCACGCTTGTCGCTGACGCCGGCCTTGAACTCGCTGGAAGCTTCGCCCAGCGACCGGGCCAGCTTGGGCAGGCGGGTCGAACCGAACAGCAGCAGAACGACTGCGAGGATGATGAGGATCTCCGGTGCTCCGAGGCCCATGTGTGTCTCTCCTGGTTTGACGTCCGATGGCTCGGACATGTGACGAGTGATACGGAGCCCGCTCCGTGACGGATGGCCGATGGGCAAAGGAGCCGGCCCCGTCCAGCACACCCCATGGGACCGTAGGACGTGCTGTCAGCCCGCGCCCGACCCGGAGAGTGACTTCCCGATGTTCAACCTCGGTCCCATGGAACTGCTCGTGATCGTCGTGGTCGCCCTGGTCGTGCTCGGCCCCAGCCGCCTGCCCGACGCCATGCGCCAGGTCGGCAAGGGCCTCGGCGAGGCCCGCCGGTGGAGCACCCAGCTGACCAGTGAGGTGCAGTCGGCGTTCGTTCCCGAACCCGCTCCTGTGCGGAGCACCGCTCCTGCCTACGGGCCCGCCGCCGCTGCCTACCCAGCCGAGTCGTACCCCGCCCCTTCGTACCCGCCTCCGGCCTACCCCGCAGCCGGATCGACCGAGACGTTCGACGCCACCGCCCCCGCCACCACCGACGGCCCGGTGGGGGCGACCTCATGAGCACCGCCGTCCTGGAACCGCCGGCGCCCCCGACGCCGCAGCCGCCAATGCCGCAGATGAGCCTGGTCAGCCATCTCTGCGAGCTGCGCCGCCGGCTCGTGATCTGCGCAGCCGCCCTGGCCGTCGGCGGCGTGATCGGCTTCGTGCTCTACAGCCGCATCCTGTCGTTCCTGATCGGGCCCTACGTCTCCGCCACCGGCTCGTCGAAGCTGTTCATCACCGATCCGCTGGAGGGTTTCGCCACCCGCATAAAGGTCGCCGGGTACACCGGCCTGATTCTGGCCATGCCGGTGGTGCTGTGGCAGCTCTGGCAGTTCATCACGCCCGCCCTGCACCGCAAGGAGCGCCGGATGGCGGTGCCCTTCGTGGCCAGTGCCGTCGCCCTGTTCGCCTTCGGCGCCGCGCTCGCGTTCCTCACCCTGCCCAAGGCGCTCGAGTTCCTCGTGTCGATCGGCGGCGACAACCTGGAGACGATCTTCAGCCCGTCCGCCTACCTCAAGCTCGTCACGTTCATGATGGTGGCTTTCGGGCTCGCCTTCGAGTTCCCCGTGGTGCTGGTCTTCCTCCAGCTGGTGGGCATCGTGAGCAGCCGGCGCCTGCGGAGCTGGCGGCGCTACACGGCGGTGGGAATCTTCGTCTTCGTGGCCGTCGCCACGCCCAGCCAGGACCCTTACTCGTTGTTCGCCCTGGCCATCCCGATGTACTTGTTCTACGAGCTGTCGATCGTGGCCGGGCGCCTGTTGAAGAAGTAGCCATGCGGCGGGCGTGACCGGCCCGGGAGGCCGGTCCATCCGACAACTCACTGTGCGCCATCCCGAAGGGATGGTGCATCAGGGATCGGTGCGGTCAGGCCCGCATGGCATCGCGCAGCGGGCGGTAGCCCACCAGCTGCACTCCCGCCCGCGCCGCCAGGCTGCGCAACCCGTGGTCGCGCACGAGGACGTCGTGGTCGTCGACCCGCAGTCCCCAGTCGGGGGCCAGGGCGCGTAGCTCGGAGGCGTCGACCGCCGGCTGGGCCTGGATCTCCGTGAGCCCCGGCTCGAGCGAGAACAGGGCCCGCTCGAGAGCGCGGCGCACCCCTGTGCCCCGCAGCTCCACGCAGTGGTCGGGGAACAGCACGCCCTCCTCGGCGGCCAGGCGCCGGAAGGGGAATCCGACGTCGCTCTCGGTGGAGGGCCCCGACAGCCGGACCGGGAGACGGAAGTCGACGGCCAGTCCGAGATAGACGTCGAAGAACTCCGGCCTCCCCTGGAGGACGTCGAGGTGGGAGTCGAGGTGGCTAACGTCGAAGCCCCACAGGATCGCCCGTTCGATCTGGGCCCGCAGCTCCCTGCCCACCTCGTCGAGGTCGCCGTGGTCCCAGAGGTCCTCGACCGTGCGGGGGAAGCCCCCGTCGCCGTCGAGCAGGGACGGTGCATGGGTGACGGGGCCCCAGCGATAGACCTCCCACTCGGCGTTGAGGGTGAGGTGGACGCCCACGTCCTCGCCCATGTAGCGGGCCGCCGCCTCTCTCGCCCACGGTCCGGGCACCATCAGGCCGGCGGTGGTGGCGAGGCCGTCCCGCAGCGCCTCGTAGACGCCGACGTTGGCAGCGTGGCTGGAGCCGAGGTCGGCGCAGTTGACCAGCAGCAGCTTGGCGTCGGGCGGGTGCCCGAGGCGCTCGGCGGCGGTGGGCGGCACGCGTGCGACGGTAGCCGACGACCGTAAGGCGGACTGAGTGGTCCCGGGGCGTCGCCGCCGTCAGGTCTTGCCGGCGCTCCCCGACAGGGGGACGTCGGCGCTGCCGCACGTGTGCCACAAGCCCCTCTGGCGGAGGCGGGCGGCGCCCACGGCGGCCACGAACTCGTCGGCATGGGCGATGTTGGGCGGGTAGGTGAGGGTGGTGGCGAAGCCCTCCTTGGCCATGGCCAGGTTCACGAACAGCCCGTCCTCGGCGCGGTACACATAGGCCAGCAGGCGGTCGTAGCGGTCCCGCGCCTCGACGTCGCGTACCAAACGCACAGTCGTCCCCTCCGGCAGCAGGGCTTCCAAGCGGTCGGTGGCCTCGGCGCCGAAGCACTCCCGCAGCCCGCCCTTGCCGTGGGTCTCCGGGGTGTCGATGCCGATGAGCCGGACCGGCTCGTCGGCGCCCTGGATGCGCACACGGATGGTGTCCCCGTCGACCACCCGCACGACGGTGGCCGTGCCCGGCGCCTGCGGGGTCGCCGGTTGCAGCCGGCTGCAGGCGCCGCCGCCGAGGACGGCGGCGACGGCAAGGGCGAGTACGGCGGCGGTGGACCTCACGGGCCCATTGTGGCGGCCGGGTGCGACAGGCTCCCGCCCGGTAGCGTTGCCCGGCGTGGGCGAGCTCTTTCTCGACGAGCGGGGCCAGGCCCTCCGGGTCACCTGGCACGCCGAAGCCGAGGTGGTGGTGCTGAGCGTGTGGCGGGCCGAGGAGTGCGTCGGCACCGTGCGCCTGGCGGCCGACGAGGCACACCGCCTGGCCGCCTTCCTCGACGGTGTCATCGCCACGCCGGCGGAGGCACCCACGGCGTAGCCGCGGGGCGGCCGTGCCGTACTGGGCGGGCGCCTCATACACCGCGCAACAGCGCGCCGCACATACTGCGCAACGGAAGGAGCTCCCGACGTTGGGGTTCGGGCCGAGCAGCACAGGTCAGGCGGCGGCCCTGCGGGTGGCCTCGACGAGGGCGGCCCTGGCCTCGGCCAGGCCCTGACGACCGAGGCGGCGGGTCTCCTCGTCGAGGCGCCAGTCGATGGCGTTGTCATCGAGGAGCATGAGCTGTCGTTCCATGTGCCCGAGTATGAACGGGGGGTGTGACATTTAGGCCTCCCGGGTCGGTCCGGGCCCTGCCCCCGCCCCGATCGGCCGTGGCGACATACCTCGCTCGGCGCCGCGCGTGCCACGATGGCGCCGTGCACCGAGCCCTGCATCGACCCGAGCGCCCGTCCGACGAAGTCGTCGAGCGCGCAGTCCGCCCCCCCGGCCCGACCCCGGAGGCGAGGCGGTGACGCCCAAGGACCGCACGATCGCGGTGGGCCTCGCCGTCGCCATCGGCCTGATCGGGATGCTCAGCTTCGCCCTCCTTCCGCTCAAGGCGGCCGGCGGGCTGAAGTGCGAGTCGCCCCTGAAGGGGGCCGACCCCAAGGAGAGGGCGACCCAGGGGTACCTGGTGGGCAGGGAGGACAAGGCCTGTAGCACCAAGAGCGGGAGCCGGATCACGATCGTGGGCATCGTGGGCGTGGTGTTCATCGCCTTCGCCGTCTCGGCCGTCGTCCTGCCCGAGAGCAACATCGAGCGCATCGCATTCGGGGGCGAGGACCCCGAGGACGTCTACGAGACCAACAACTGATCCTGCCGCCGGTTCTTTCCGACGTCTTGCAGGAAGCTGCCTAGCAGCGTCGAACATCTACCGGACCAGATGCGACAGACCGGGAGTAGCGGGGACCGGTTCGCGAGCCTGGCCCGGAAGTCCGCCCTGTACGTGCTGGCGGGCGCCATCTGGGCGATGGTGTTCTGCGAGCCTGCGGGGGCGCCGTCTCAGTGGCAGGCGATGGTGGCCCGGCCTGTGAGCCCCTACGGCGAGATCAGCCGGGCCATGGCCGAGCGCACCGGCCAGTTGAGCGTGGCCGCCTCCCGGTCGGCGCCGCTCGTGGCGGTCGAAGAGGCGCCCGACATCGTGTGGCCGGCCCGGGGCGCCCTTACCGGTTGGTTCGGCGAGCGCCGGAGTGCCCACCGCCACCCGGGCGTCGACATCGACGGGGCGACGGGCGACGAGGTGGTGGCTGCCGCCGCCGGCCGCGTCATCGTGGCCGGCCCGGCGCCGGCCGGCTATGCCGGGTACGGCACGGTGGTCATCATCGACCACGGCGAGGGCGTCACCAGCATCTCCGCCCACCTCTCCCGCACGGTGGTGAAGGCGGGCCAGGAGGTCGAGCCCGGCCAGCGCGTCGGCAGCGTGGGCACCAGCGGCAACGTCACCGGCTCCCATCTGCACTTCGAGCTCCGCAGGGGCGGCGTGGCGGTCGATCCGAAGGGCTGGCTACCCGGGCGCTGATCGCCGACGCCGCGTGAACGAGGGCGACATGGCCTGGGGGGTCACGCGGTCCGGCCAGGGCGCCGCACCAGGCCGGTGGGGCGCGGCGGCAGCGGCACGAGCCGGCGGCCCACCCGGCCGAGCACGGCGCCGAGGGCGGCCCCGGCGAGCACGTCGGAGGCGTGGTGGATGCGCACGTAGGCCCGGCTCGTGGACACCACGACGGCGAGGGCGTAGTACAGCGGCCACAACGGGTCGTCGTCGGCCAGCAGGGCGGCCACCGTGAAGGCGGCGGAGGCGTGCCCGCTGGGGAACGAACTGGTGCGGGGGCGGCGGAGGGGGTGAGGGCGGTCGCCCTCGAACGCCGGCCGCGAGCGGCGGAACAGCGACTTGATACCCACGTTGACCAGGGCCGACTCGGCGAACACGCCGGCGCCCACCCGCATGGCGGCATACCAGTCGTGCTCCGAGCGCAGGCCCCGCAGCGCCCCGAGGATGAGCCAGCCCACGCTGTGGTCGAACACGGCGGAGGCCCCGTAGAAGACCCGGTCGGCAGCGGCGTGGCCGCGGAGGTGGTCGAGGGCGGCGTCGGCCCACGCGTCGAAGTCGGCGACGCCCCGGCGGGCGTGTCGGGAGAGCAATGGCACGGGGCCGGAAGTCCCGCCTCTCAGCCGGCGACGGCGCCGGCGAGCACGCCGCTCGCCGGTCGGGGGTCGCCGCCGATCGCCGGGCGGTAGTCCTTGAACGACGCCACCCGCGAGGGCGACAGCGAGGTGGGAAGCGGCGACGCCATCGAAGGCAGGCTAGGCGGCGGTGAGACGGTCAGAGGCGTCCGAAGGCGGTGGCCACGGCCTGCGCCACCAGGTCGGGGTCTTCGAGGGGGGCCAGGTGCCCGACGCCGGGGAGGACGTCGACCCGCCCGTTCGGAAGACGTTCGGCCCAGGCCTCCAGCACGCCGGCCGGAACGGCGACGGAGGCGTCACCCCGCGCCAGCACGACGGGGCAGCGGACGTCGCCCAGGCGCCGGCGCACGTCGTGGGCGAAGCCGTACTCATACATGTGGGCCTCGTGTTCGGGCCGGCACTTGAGGCGGACGGAGCCGTCCTCGGCGTCGGCGAACCCGTGCTCCACGTAGGCATGCAGCCCCTCGGGCGACAGGGCGGACAGGGGCGGCTTGGCGCCGTAGGTCGCTTCCGCCTCCTCCCGGGAGGCGAACGCGGCGCGCCGGCGCCGGGCCCCGACGGCCATGGGGCGGTCGGGCATGGGCGGGTAGTCGTCGTCGGTCGGCGGCCCGATCGGCTCGAAGCAGTAGAGGGCGGAGAACGTGCCGGGCCGGGCCGCCTCGGCCAGGAGCAGGGCGGTTGCGCCGCTCGAATGGGCGAGCCCGAGGGGCCGGTCGAGCCCGAGGGCGTCGACCACCGCCAGCGCGTCCCGGGCCAGCGTCGCCCAGTCCCAGCCATCGGCCGGGTCGCCCTCGACGACGGAGTCGCCGTGGCCGCGCACGTCGTAGGCGATGCAGTGGAAGCGGTCCGCCAGCCGGCGGGCGACGGGCTCCCACGCCCGCCCGTGGAACCCGGCGGCGTGGGCGAGGAAGACGTCGGGGCCGCTCCCGCCAAGGTCGTGCACGGCGATCGCAGGCCCACCGGGCACGGGGACGGTGCGCATCGGGCGAAGCTACCCCCGCGGGTGGTCCGCTCGGCGAAGGGAGGCCGCTAGCCTCCCATGGTGGACTCCACCACCGAGGTGCGAGACGCCAACCGGGCCTTTTACGAGGCCTTCGAGGCGCGCGACCTCGACGCCATGTCGGGCGTGTGGGAGCGTTCCGAGCGGGCGCTGTGCACCCATCCCGGCTGGGCGACCCTCCAGGGGTGGGGGGCGGTGGCGTCGTCGTTCTTCGCCCTCTTCCAGAACGCGCAGTCGCTCCAGTTCGTGCTCACCGAGGAGCGGGTGCAGGTGCAGGACGGGGTGGCGTGGGTGACCGTCGACGAGAACCTGCTGGGGGACCAGGGCGGCTCAACGGTGGCGGCCGTGAACGTGTTCGTGCGTGACGCGGCCGGGGGTGGGTGGCGGCTGGTGTGCCACCACGGTTCGCTGGTCAGCTCCAGCACGCCGTCAGAGGGCGACGAGAGCGGCTAGCTCCGCCGCGTTGGACACGGCGTCGTCGCGCCAGCAGTTGGAGAACAGCACGTGCACCTCGGCCGCGCCCGCGGCCAGCTCCCGGATCGGCTCCACCCACGCCGCCAGCTCGTCGGCCGGGTACCTGTAGGCGTAGCGCTCGCCGATCTCCAGATCGGGCTCGTCCCAGTTTCCCGGATTGCGGCCACCGAAGCGCACCACGGCCAGATCGCTGGTGGTGGCCACCACCGGCGGGCCCTGTCTCGGGTCCACACATACGAACCCGAGGTCCTGCTCCTCCAGGAACTCCAGTGTGGACTCGCACTCCCGGGCCTCGAGCCACCGCCGGTGGGTGAGCTCCACCGCCAGCGCCATGGCCGGAAGCTCCGCACGCGCCTCGGCCAGCAGCCTGCGGCCGGTGTCGCCCGGCGGCAGCCACGCCGGGTACCGCAGGATCACGGCGCCGAGGCGGCCGTTGGCGGCGAGCGGCGCCAGGGCGTGGCGGAAGCGGGCCCACGCCTCCTGGCGGCCGGCCGGGGACAGGTGGTTGAGGTACAGCCGCCGACGGTCGCGGAGCTCGGGTCGCACCTCCTCGCGCAGGTCCTCCCACAGCGAGTCGGGTAGTGCGGCGCCACCGCACAGAAGCGTCCAGGCGGCCACGTCGATGGTGAAGTCGGCCGGCGTGCGGTCGACCCACTGGCGGGACAGGTCAGGGGTGGGCGGGAAGCGCGCGGTGGCGTCGATCTCCACCAGCGGGAACTGCGCCGCGTAGTAGGCGATCCGCTCGGCCGCCTTCATCGAGCGCTTGGGGTACCAGCCGCTCTCGTGCACCAGCGTCCGCTCGGACCACGAGCTCGTGCCCACCAGGATGCGGGCGGTCAAGCGCGGCGCTTGCTCCCGAGGCGCAACCGGTCGCCCAGCAGGGCGGCCCGCGCCGCGTTCGCCCCGCACGCGCCGTGCACCCCACCGCCGGGATGGGCGGACGCAGAGCCGAGGTAGAGGCCCCGCACCGGCGTCTCGGCCCGGCCCAGGCCGGCGACGGGACGGAACACCAGCTGTTGGTGCAGCTGCCCGGTGCCGCCGTTGGTGGCCCCCCCGACCAGGTTGGCGTCGGCCGCCTCCATGCTGCGCGGCGTGAGGACGTGCCGCCCCCGGACGAGGGACCGGAAGCCGGGCGCCAGCAGCTCGATCTCCGCCTCCACCCTGTCGGCCATGGCGTCGGCCTCCGCCGTGTCCCACACGCCGGTGATGCCGCTGTCGCCTGCATCGCCCCGCACGTGCTGGGGCACGTGGGTGTAGGCCCACGCCACCTCCTTGCCGGCCGGGGCGCGGCTCGGGTCGGCGAGGCCCTGCTGGCCCACGATGAGGAACAGGGGGTCCGGGACCAGACCCACGGCCAGCTGGGCGGCCTGCACGGTGAGGGCGTCCACGCTGTCGCAGACGTGTACTGTGCCCGCCCGCCGGGCGTCGTCTGCTTCCCACTGGATGGGTCCGTCGAGGGTCCAGTCCACCTTCACCGTGGCGTGGTCCCACTCGAAGTGCCGCACGGCCTGCACGAACCCCGCCGGCAGGTGGTCCGGGCCCACCAGGTCGAGGAAGAGGGCAGGGGCGGCCACGTCGGCCACCACCGCCCGGGTGGCGTCGATCTCGACCCCCGCGGCGGTGCGCACCGCCACTGCCCGGCGCCCTCGCACCACCACCGACGCCACGGGCGACGAGCATTCGATGCGCCCACCCGCGTTCTGCAGCCGGGCCACCAGGGCATCGGTGAGCCGGCCCGCCCCGCCCTCGGGCACCGGCCATCCCACGTCCTGGCCGAGGGCGGCCAGCAGCCAGCCCACCACGGCGCCGATGGACGACTCCGGGAACAGGTCGGTGTGCAGCGCGCAACCGGCAAGGAGTCGCCGTCCCTCCTCGCCGGCGAACGTCTCCTCGCCCAACCGGCGCACCGACAGGGTGAGGAAGCGGGTCAGGTCGCCCAGGTCGGAGCGGCGCTGGGCCCCCAGCAGCTTGAGGCTGCCCCGCACCGGCGGGAACGGCCGCAGGACGCAGTCGAGCAGCGGCCCGCCCATGCGCTCCCACCGCCCGTAGAGGCGCCGCCAGCCGTCCCCGTCACCCGGGGTGTGGCGGTCGAGGGCGGCGGCCGTCTCGTCGATGTCCGTCGACAGCACGGCGCACGTGCCGTCGGTCGCCGGGTGGGCCAGCGCCAGGGGGGCCCGCTTCCAGCGCAGGCCGAAGGCGCCGAGGTCGAGGTCGCGCAGGACGGGGGACGCCACGCCGAGCGGGTAGAAGGCGCTGAAGACGTCGTTCACGAAGCCCGGCTCCACCAGCTCGGCCGACTTCACCGCCCCGCCGGGCACCTCCTGGGCCTCGAGCACCACCACGTCCCAGCCGCGGTCGGCCAGCAGGTTGGCCGCCACCAGGCCGTTGGGCCCGGCGCCGATCACCACCGCATCGGGCACAGGCCGAGCGTAGGGGAGACTGCGGGAATGACAGACGGGCGCGCGTGGGGCGTGCAGCACGGCTACCACGACGACCGGGGCACCTGGCACGACGTGGCGCCCGGGACGGTCGACGCCGTGCTCGACGCCATGGGCGCCGGCGACCACCCGCCGGCGCCCATGTCGGCGGCGCCAGGCCCCGACTGCCCGGTGCTGGTGGTCGACGAGGGCGAGAAGGCCGAGGTCCCCGGCCGCTGGCTGCTGCACACCGAGGACGGCGGCCAGGCCGAGGTCGAGGGCGGCCTGCCGCCGGGCCTGCCGCTCGGGTACCACCGCCTCACCCGCGCCGACGACGGCTTCGTGGCCCGCCTCGTGGTGGCGCCGCCCGCCTGCCACCTGCCCCCCGGGCTGCGGGTGTGGGGGTGGGCGGTGCAGCTGTACGCGGCCCGCTCCCGGGCCAGCTGGGGGATGGGTGATTTGGGTGACCTGGCCCGCATCGGCCGGTGGTCGGCCGCGCACGGCGCCGGCATGGCCATGATCAACCCGCTGCACGCAGCCATGCCCACCGGTCCGCAGCAGACCAGCCCGTACTCCCCGTCGAGCCGCAGCTGGCGCAACCCGATGTACCTGCGGCTCGAGGACGTGCCCGGCTACGCCGGCCTGGACGACGCGCCCGAAGGCGTCGATCTGGCCCGGCTGGCCTACGACGCCCGGGTGCTGAACGACGACCGCCTCATCGACCGCGACAAGGTGTGGTCCTGCAAGTCGCCCGCGTTGGAGTGGCTTTGGAAGCGCTTCCGGGATTCCGGCGGTGACCCCGCCTTCGACCGCTTCTGCGACGAGCACGGCGCCTCCCTCGCCGCTTACGCCGCCTTCTGCGCCCTGTCCGAGCGCCACGGCGTGCCGTGGACGGCCTGGCCGGCGGAGTTGCGCGACCCGGAGGGCGCCGGCGTGCTCGCCTTCGTCGCCGAGGAGCGCGACCGGATCCGGTACCACCAGTGGCTCCAGTGGTTGGTGGACGGCCAGTTGCGCCGGGCCGCCCAGGAGATCGACGTGGTGCAGGACCTGGCCATCGGCGTCGACCCGGCGGGCGCCGACGCCTGGCTGTGGCAGGACGTCTTCGCCCTCGGCGTGCGGGTGGGCGCCCCGCCCGACGAGTTCACCGCGTCCGGCCAGGACTGGGGCCTCCCGCCGATGGACCCGTGGCGCCTCAGGGCCGCCGGCTACCAGCCCTTCATCACGACCGTGCGGTCCATGCTCCGCCATGGCGGCGGCGTGCGCATCGACCACGTGATGGGCCTGTTCCGCCTGTTCTGGATCCCGCCCGGCCGCTCGCCGGCCGAGGGCGCCTACGTGGAATACCCGTGGCGTGACCTGCTCGGCATCCTCGCCCTGGAGAGCACGCGCGCCGGCGCGTGGGTGGTGGGGGAGGACCTCGGCACGGTCGAACCGTTCGTGCGCGAGGAGCTGGCCCGCCGCAACGTCCTGTCCTACCGGCTGGCCTGGTTCGAGGACGTCCCACCCCGCCACTTCCCCCGCCAGGCCATGGCCGCCGTCACCACCCACGACCTGCCCACCATCGCCGGCCTGTGGACCGGGTGCGACCTCGAGGAGCAGGAGCGCATCGGCCAGGCGCCCAATGTGGAGTCCACCCTCGCCATCCGCCGGCGCCTCCAGCAGTGGGCCGGCGTAGCGGACGACGCGCCTGTCGACGAGGTCGTGCGCCGCACCTACGAGCTGCTGGCCGAGGCCCCTAGCGCGGTGGTGGCGGCCACCCTGGACGACGCCCTAGGCGTCTGTGAGCGCCCCAACCTCCCGGGCACGGTCTCGGAGCGCCCCAACTGGTGCCTCGCCCTCCCCGTCCCCCTCGACGAGGTGGAGAGTGACCCACGCGTGGCCGCAGTGGCCGAGGCGCTCTCGCAGGGCCGCCCCCCGCAGCCCTGCGCGTAGCCCAGCCGGCGTTCTGGTACCGGAAATCGACCGCCACCGGTCGATTTCCGGTACCAGATGGCGGTGGCGCCTAGGTTCGCGGGCCAATGGACCTGCCCGTGATGCCGCCAGTGGCGCCGATGCTGGCCAAGCCGGCCAAGGCGCTGCCGGCCGCGGGTGGGATGCTCTTCGAGCCCAAGTGGGACGGGTTCCGCTGCATCGTGTTCCGCGACGGCGACGAGGTGGAACTGGGCAGCCGGAACGAGAAGCCCCTCACCCGCTACTTCCCCGAGGTGGTCGCCGCCATCCGGGACCAGCTGCCCGCCAAGGTGGTGCTCGACGGGGAGATCGTGATCGCCGCCGACAAGGGGCTCGACTTTGAGGCGCTCCTACAGCGCATCCACCCGGCGGACTCGCGGGTGAAGCGCCTGGCCGAGGAGACGCCGGCGTCGTTCGTGGCCTTCGACATCCTCGCCCTCGACGACCGCGACCTCCGCAAGGTGGTGTTCGCCGAGCGCCGGGGCCTGCTGTGCGAGGCCCTGGCCGGCGTCCGCCCGCCGGTCCACGTCACCCCCTGTACCGACGACCGCGAGGTGGCCACCGACTGGTTCCACCGCTTCGAGGGCGCCGGACTCGACGGCGTGATCGCCAAGCCATCCGACCTCTCGTACCGGGAGAACGTCCGGGCCATGGTGAAGGTGAAGCACGAGCGCACGGCCGACTGCGCCGTCGTCGGCTTCCGCTGGCACAAGAGCGGCCCCATCGTCGGCTCCCTCGTGCTCGGCCTCTACGACGACGACGGGCTGCTCCACCATGTCGGGGTGAGCGCGTCGTTCACCATGCAGCGCCGCAAGGAACTGGTCGACGAGCTGGCCCCGTACCGGGTCGAGAAGGAGGAGCCGGAGGGCGGGCGGGCCGGGCACGGCTTCGACGGCCGGGCCCCCCAGGCCCACAGCCGCTGGAACGCCGGCCGCGACCTCTCCTTCGAGCCGCTGCGGCTGGAGCTCGTCTGCGAAGTGGCCTACGACCACCTGGAAGGTCAGCGCTTCCGCCACGCCACCACGTTCCGCCGGTGGCGGCCCGACCGGGAGCCACGGTCCTGCACCTACGCCCAGCTCGACACGGCCGTTCCCGAGGAGCTGGCCAAGGTGTTCGGGGCGACCTCGTCCTCCTGACCGTTTTTCACAGTCTGACCACATGCCGTCGCCGCATGTGGAAAGTCGGCACTTCCGGCCTGCCCCTGCCGCCGGTCAGCCACCGGGGTACTGCTAGTTTCGCCCGGTTGTTCCCCCTAGGCAGGAGCCCGCGGACATGACCATGACCCCACCCAGGCAGAAGGTCGATCGCGACGAGGTCTTCCTCGAGTACACCAAGAGCATCTGCCCCGTCTGCAAGACGGTCATCGACGCCGAGGTGAACGTCAAGGACAACAAGGTCTTCCTGCGCAAGCGCTGCGCCGAGCACGGCAAGTTCGAGGCCCTCCTCTACGGAGACGCCGAGATGTACTTCGCCTCGATGAAGTACAACAAGCCGGGGACGTACCCGCTGGAGACCCAGACCGAGGTCAAGGACGGCTGCCCGCTCGACTGCGGCCTGTGCCCCGAGCACAAGCAGCACGCCTGCCTCGGCATCATCGAGGTCAACAGCGGTTGCAACCTCGACTGCCCCATCTGCTTCGCCGACTCGGGCCACCAGCCCGACGGCTTCTCGCTCACCATGGACCAGGTGGAGGCCGGCCTCGACGCCTTCGTGCGCTCCGAGGGCGAGCCCGAGGTCGTGATGTTCTCGGGCGGCGAGCCCACCATCCACCCCCTCATCCTCGACTTCATCAAGATGGCGCAGGACAAGGGCGTCCACATGGTGACGCTCAACACCAACGGCATCCGCCTGGCCCACGACCGCAACTTCGTGCGCCAGCTGGCCGAGCTGAAGCCCACGATCTACATGCAGTTCGACGGCTTCGACCCCGAGACCCACATCAAGATCCGCGGCCGTGACCTGCGCGAGGCCAAGCAGAAGGCGCTCGACAACTGCGCCGAGTTCGGCCTCGGCGTCTCCCTGGTGGCGGCCATCGAGAAGGGCCTCAACGAGCACGAGCTGGGCGACATCATCCGCTTCGGCATAAAGCACCCGGCCGTGAAGTCCGTGGCCTACCAGCCGGTCACCCACTCCGGTCGCCACGTGGAGTTCGACCCCATGCAGCGGCTCACCAACTCCGACATCATCCACGGCCTGGTGGACCAGTGCAGCGACTGGTTCAAGCTCTCCGACTTCGTGCCCGTGCCGTGCTGCTTCCCCACCTGCCGCTCCATCACCTACCTGCTGGTGGAGGGCGACAACGTGGTGCCCATCCCGCGCCTGCTCGACGTGGACAACTACCTCGACTACGTGAGCAACCGGGTCATGCCCGACATGAGCGTGCGGGGCGCCCTGGAGAAGCTGTGGAGCGCGTCGGCCGTCCCCGGCGGCGACGGCAACACCAGCAGCCAACTGGAGTGCGCCACCTGCGGCATCGACCTGCCGGAGGCGCTGAAGGACATCGCCGACAAGTCGTTCATGGTCGTGATCCAGGACTTCCAGGACCCCTACACGCTCAACGTGAAGGCCCTGATGAAGTGCTGCGTCGAGGAGATCACCCCCGACGGCCGCCTCATCCCCTTCTGCGCCTACAACTCGGTGGGCTACCGCGAGGAGATCCGTGAGCAGCTCAGCGGCGCCTTCGTGCCCACCATCGTGCCCAACGCCACCGAGCTCCAGCCCATCCTCCTCACCACCAAGTACGGCTCCAAGATGTTCGGCCAGGCGGCCAACGGCGGCGACGAGGCGTCCGACCCGTCCAAGCACGTCCCCGCCGACGCCACCAACATCGGCAAGACCCTCCGGTGAGCCCCCGAAGCCGGTCCCGAGTAAATAGGGTGTCAAAACGACGCCCTATTTACTCGAAAGGCGGGTGGGGGGCGTGAGCGAGGCGGCGCAGGACCCCGAGGACGTGAAGCTGTGCTGCGCCACCGCGTACCAGCGTGACGCCGTCGCCCTGATCCTGGGCGAGTCTTACCACCCGGGCGGGCTCGATCTCACCCGCCGGCTGGGGCGGGCCCTCGAGCTGCGGCGGGGCCAGCGGGTGCTCGACGTGGCCAGCGGGCCCGGCGCCACCGCGTTCCTCCTGGCCGCCGAGTTCGGTGTGGCCGTGGAGGGCGTGGACCTGGGCGACCAGTCGGTCGCTTCGGCCAACGCCAAGGCGGCGGCCAACGGCCTGGGCGACACGGTGCGCTTCACCGTTGGCGACGCCGAGCGGCTGCCCCTCGACGACGAGTCGGTCGACGCGGTGGTGTGCGAGTGCGCCTTCTGCACGTTCCCCGACAAGGCCACCGCCGCGTCGGAGATGGCCCGGGTGCTCAAGCCCGGCGGGCGCATCGGGATCACCGACGTGGCCCTCGACCCCAACCGCCTGCACGACGAGCTGAAGACGCTGGCCGGATGGGTGGCCTGCCTTGCCGACGCCCGGCCCGTGGAGCAGTACGTCGACCTCCTCGGCGACGCCGGCCTGAAGGTCACCGTGCGGGAGGACCACCACGACGCCCTGGCCAAGATGATCGACCAGATCGACGCCCGCCTCATCGCCTTCCGCATGGCCAGGGTGCCGGCGCTGGAGTCGATCGACTTCGACACCGCCCGCCAGCGGGTCGCCTTGGCCGCCCAGGCCGTGCGCGACGGCATCGCCGGCTACACCCTGCTGATCGCCGAGAAGGTCTAGCCCCCCCGTTCTCGTCGGCGTGGAGCGGACTTCGCGCCGTTGTACCGACAGGAACGGACCGGCTGCTCGCAGGACCGGCGTCGATCGGGCATGCTCTGGGGCATTCACGCTTCCGGAGGTCGCCAGATGCACCGTCGAGTCGCCGCGTTCGCCGTCGTCCTGCTGAGCGGGCTGGTGCTCGCCGGCTGCGGTGCAGACGACACGGGCGGCGCTGTCGCCGAGCCGCCCGCCGCCGACGTGAAGAAGGTCGACGTGAAGGCGGCCGGCTTCGCCTTCAACCCGACCGCGATCCAGCTCACGGCGGGCGAGGACGTGCAGTTCGTGATCGACAACGGCGACGAGGTCGAGCACAGCCTCACCATCGACGGCCTCGGCGTGGACCAGGACGTCGAGGGCGGGAAGTCCGCCGAGGCGCCTGTCACCAAGGACCTCAAGGCAGGCACCTACAAGTACCACTGCAAATACCACCCGGCGCAGATGCAGGGGACCGTCACCGTCACCTGACGAGGGCCTGAGCCTTCGTAGGGGCTACAGCGGGCGGAAGCGGCGCAGGCGGAGGCTATTGGAGACGACGAACACGCTCGACAGGCCCATCGACGCCCATAGCTCTGCGGCTCGCCGTCGGGGCGGGTGATGACGAAGCGATAGGGCCCGCCCGCCGCATCGGGCGTCGTGGTTGCCGGCGCCGGCCAGGCCGGCGCCGAAGGCGGCAGCTGGGCGCGGGCGTTCATGACGCCAGTTCGTAGCCGGCCTCGTCGACGGCCTCGGCCACCGAGGCCCGGTCCAGCGGCTCGGTGCTCTCCACGGTGACGGCGCCGGTGGCGAGGTCGACGTCCACCAGGGTGACGCCTTCGAGGTGGCTGAGCCCCGTGGTGACCGCGTTCTTGCAGTGGTCGCATGTCATGCCGGTGACGGTGAAGGTCTCGCTGGCCATGGTCGGCTCCTCGCTCTTGGGACTGCTGTAAAGACACCATACCCCACTAGGGTATGACCGACCGGGTCGCCGAGACTTCCGGGGGCGGCGGGCCGTCGGGTCGGCGAAACGCTGCGAGAAGGGTGACGACCTGCCGACCAGAATCACGGAACCGGACAGGAAGCTCGCAAAAGCGAGCGTAATTACTAGGAGAAGCTTGCGGGTGCGGCTACACTCGCCGAGTGGGGCCGAAGCATGCGTACCGCCTGGGCCAGGCCGCCGAGCTCCTCGGCGTGAGCGTCGACACCGTGCGCCGGTGGGCCGACGACGGCCAGCTCGTCACGACCCGCACGGGGGGAGGGCAGCGCATGGTGGACGGCGCCTCGCTGGCGGCGTTCCTCGCCGACCACGGCGACGCCCCCGATGCGGCCGCCGTGGTCGGGCAGTCCGCCCGCAACCGACTCCCCGTCATTGTGACCCGGGTGGTGAAGGACAAGGTGGCGGCGCAGGTGGAGATGCGGGCCGGGCCCTTCCGGATCGTGTCGCTGATGACCCGGGAGGCGGCCGACGAGCTCGGCCTGGCGCCGGGCGTGCTGGCGGTGGCGTCGGTGAAGTCCACCAACGTGGTCGTCGAGCTCACCGCCCGGTGATGCCCCGCCGGGCATGCGCGATCGTGGCGCTCACGGTCTGCTGTGCGTTGGCAGCCGGCGCCTGTGGGTCGGGCAACGCAGCCACGACCACCACGGCGGCGACCGCCACGACCACGACTACAACCACGGTGGCCGACCCCGTGACGGGCGAACTCGTTGTGCTGGCCGCCTCGTCGCTCGTCGAACCGTTCGAGGAGCTGGGCCGGATGTTCGAGGCCGGGCACCCCGACGTGAAGGTGACCTTCAGCTTCGCCGGGTCCTCCGACCTGGCCCGCCAGATCGACGCCGGTGCGCCCGCCGACGTGTTCGCCAGCGCCGACGAGAAGACCATGGCGGCCGTGGTCGCCGCCGGGCAGGCCGCCGAGCCTGTGGTTGTGGCCCGCAACCGCCTGGCCGTCATCGTGGAGAAGGGCAACCCCAAGGGCGTCCGGACGCTGGCCGACCTGGCGAGGAGCGATGTCGTTCTTGTGCTTTGCGCAGCCGAGGTGCCGTGCGGCCGCCTGGCTGCGGCCGCCTTCCGGAAGGCCGGGGTGGCCGCCGAGCCGGCGTCGCTCGAAGCAAACGTGAAGGCCGTCGTGTCGAAGGTGACGCTGGGCGAGGCCGATGCCGGCATCGTCTACCGCAGTGACGTGCAGGCGGCCCGCGACAAGGTTGAGGGCGTCGACGTGGTCGAAGGTGCCGACGCCGCCCTTCAGGCCGTGTACCCGGTGGCCCTCACCACGGCCGCCGCCAACCGGGTTGCAGCCAAGGCATGGGTGGACCTCGTCAGGTCAGCGGGCGGCCTGCGGGCGCTTGCGGCGGCGGGCTTCCTCGGGCCATGAGCCGCCGGCCGGCGCTGTCGCCGGCGGTCGCCGTCCCTGCCGTTGCCGCCGGCGCCTTCCTCGCCCTGCCCCTCGCGGCCCTCGTGTGGCGGGCGCCGTGGGCCGCTCTATGGTCCGACCTCACCGATCCGGCCGCCCGCACGGCCCTGCGTCTCTCACTGGTCTGCTCACTGTGGGCCACCGTCCTGGCGGTGGGCCTGGGCCTGCCCCTGGCGTGGGCCCTGGCCCGGGTGCCGTTCCCGGGCCGGCGCCTGGTGCGCGCCTTGGTGCTCGTGCCCCTCGTGCTTCCGCCGGTGGTGGGCGGTGTCGCCCTGCTGCTGGCGCTCGGACGGCGGGGGGTGGTGGGCCGGTACCTCGACCAGTGGTTCTCCCTCAGACTGCCGTTCACCACGGCGGGGGCGGCCGTGGCCGAGGCCTTCGTGGCCATGCCCTTCCTGGTGCTCACCGCCGAGGCCGCCTTCCGCAGCGCCGACCGGCGCTACGAGGACGCCGCCCGCACCCTCGGCGCCGGCGGGTGGACGGTGTTCCGACGGGTCACGCTGCCCCTGACGTGGCCGGCGCTGGCCGCCGGCGGCCTGCTGGCGTGGGCGCGCGCCCTCGGCGAGTTCGGCGCCACCATCACCTTCGCCGGCAACGCTCCCGGTCGCACCACCACCATCCCCCTCCAGGTCTTCCTGCTGCTGGAGTCGGGCCGGCTCGGCTCCGCCCTGGCCCTCAGTCTGGTGCTCCTGGCCGTCTCGGTGACGGTGCTGGCCGTGCTGCGGGACCGGTGGCTGGGGGCCCTGTGACCGCCTCCGACGGGCTCTCGGCCGAGGTCGAGGTCCGCCTCGGAGCGCTCGACCTGCGCGTCCGCTTGGCCGTGGCGCCGGGCGAGACGGTGGCCGTGCTCGGGCCCAACGGCGCCGGGAAGACCACTCTGCTGCGGGCCCTGGCCGGCCTCCACGATGTCGACTCCGGCACGGTCGTGCTCGACGGCGAGGTGCTGGAGGACACCGCCGGCGGTCGGCGGGTGCCCTGTGAGCAGCGTTCCGTCGGCATGGTGTTCCAGGCCAACCTGCTGTTCCCTCACATGTCCGCTCTCGAGAACGTGGCGTTCGGGCTGCGGGCGCGGGGCGTCCGCAAGGGCGAGGCGCGCCGGCGGGCGGGGGACTGGCTCGACCGGGTGGGGCTGGCTGCCCACGCCCAGGCCACGCCGGACCGGCTGTCCGGCGGCGAGGCCCAGCGTGTGGCCCTGGCCCGGGCGCTGGCCGGCGACCCTCGCCTCCTGCTGCTCGACGAGCCCCTGGCCGCCCTCGACGCCTCGGTCCGGGGCGCCATGCGGCGCGAACTCCGCACCCACCTCGCTGCTGCGCCCGGCGTCCGGGTGGTGGTGACGCACGATGCGGTGGATGCGGCTGCGCTGGCCGACCGCCTCGTGGTGCTCGAGGGCGGGCGGGTCACCCAGGAGGGAACGCTGGCCGAGCTCACCGCCCGCCCCCGGTCGCGGTACGTGGCCGACCTGGTGGGGGTGAACCTGTTCACGGGCCGGGCCGACGGCACGGCCGTCACCGTCACCGGCGGCTTCGTCCTCACCGTGGCGGAGCAGGCGTCGGGCGACGTGTTGGTGGCCGTGCCTCCCCGGGCTGTCACGCTCCATCACCGCCGGCCGGACGGGTCTCCCCGCAACGTCTGGGAGGCGTCGGCGGCGGCGGTCGAACATGAGGGCGACCGCGTCCGGGTGTCCCTGGCCGGCCCTGTCGCCATCGTGGCCGAGGTGACGGCGGCGGCGGCCGGCGAGCTGGCGCTGGAGGCGGGCGGCCCGGTGTGGGTGGCCGTGAAGGCCACCGAGATCGACGTCTTCCCCGCCTGAGCCCTGAACGGCGCATCAGACTGCGTCACCACAGCCAGCGGTACCCGAATCGCACCAATCAGTTCGTAAGCATTGACATCGGTCGGGTGCTCTGGTTCTCTTCCCCCCAAGAGAGCAGTTTCGGACCCGTGCGGGATACGGGCTCAGCCAGGGGGCAATGTGCGATCGTTCAAGACGGTCGCCCGCGGCTCGCGACCCTTCGGGGGCGCGACGGCGGGCGGCCCCAGACGGGCGCGCCGGTACGGCGTGCCGGCCGCCGCGGCTGCTGCCATGGCTGCCGCTCTCGTGTCCGTCGCCGGGAGCGGCGGCGACCCGGCGCAGCGGATCAGCGCCGGCGGCTCGGCACCGGGCGGCGCCACCGCTCAGATCGCCGCTGCTGCGGCTGCGCCGGCCGCCCCGGGCCCGCCCCGGGCCTTCACCACCACCCTCGGCGTGGGCACCGTCAACGGCCGCGCCCGCATCGAGCGCTCGCTCGGGTGCGCGGCGGGTGGTGATGCCGACTACTGGCACTTCTCGTCCGAGGCGCCGCTGCCCGCCGGCGTGATCACCGGACCCCAGTCGACGCTCGCAGGCGACGCCCGCCTGTTCGCCGACCTGCACTCGCCCTTCCACGCCGTGCGGGCAACACCGGAGCCGGTGGCGGGGCCGGCCAACGAGTCGGCCTTCCTGCTCCCCGACGCCAGCCGGGTGGCCCTCTCCAACCAGCGGGGCACTGTGAAGCTCAAAATCGGCTCGGGTACCTGCGCCCGTGACGGCCAGACGCTCGACTTCGACGGCACCACGGCCAGGACGAACGAGAAGCCCGGCACGTGGAGCATCGTCTCGGCCTCCGGCAGCTACCGCTCGGCCGCCGGTTCGGGCGACTTCGACCTCGAGGCCGACGTGTCGCCCGGCGCCGACAACCCCTGGAAGCTCGTCCTGCGGGGCGGCGTCGGCGTGCTCCAGCCCGCCCTCCAGGTCACCGTGGCGGAGACGTACTGGGGCCGCGACGGCGTCGACTACGCCAAGCGCCAGGTGGCCGTCGCCTACGACGTCACCAACACAGGCCCCGGCGACTCCTTCGCCACCTTCCTCCAGACGGCGTCGTCACCCACCCCCGGCGCATCATTGGTCGCCATCATCATCAACGGCGACAACCTCCTCATCGACGGCAACACGCCGGTCGGCACGTTCCCCCGGTCCCTCGGCGACCTCGCCTCGGGCGAGACCACCCGGGTCACGCTCAAGTGGCAACTGCCCCTGCCCTCGGGCAGCCCGCCGTGCGGTCTGGTGATCCTCAACTGCCGGTTCGACACCACCCTCGGCTTCCGGCTGCCGGACGCCCTCGACGTGGCGGCATCGCCCGACCCGTCGTTCACGCTCCATGTCAATGCCCCCAACCTCCCGCCGCCTGTCTCATGAGGACTTCCATGAACGCCCTGCGCACCTTCGGCCCGATGCGCCGGCCGTGGCTGCTCTTCATCGCCGGCGTGCTCCTGATCGGCGCCGTCCTCGGCAGCCGGTCAACGGTCGACATCTCGGGTGCGGAGAAGACGGCCGTGCCCTTCCCGTCGCTCGTCTACGGCATCGAGGCAGAGTCCAACGGGCACCAAGCCTCGATCCTCAACCTCGGCATCGGCTACCTCAACACGCTCCAGGCGCCCTTGCCGGTGGACGTCGACGGCGACCTGCTGCCCGACGTCACCGTCGCTGTGAACCTGGTCGACACCCAGGGCCTGCACAACCCGCCCCAGCCGGGCGACATCATCCGGCCCAACGTCGAGATCAACCGCTTCCCCCTCGAGCTGGGCACCACCCTGCTCGGCCGCCCCAGCCCGCCGCTGAAGATCAAGGTGGTCTTCAAGATCTACGACCTCCAGGGCGAGACCGACACCATGACGGCCAAGTTCGGTTACGACACCGGGCCCGGCGGGTCCATCCCCGGCTACTTCCAGGCGACTCTCGACGGCATCACCGACTTCTTCAGTCCGGTCACCGCCACCATTTCCACCAAGGGCGACATCATCACGCAGAGCTCGGCCCCCCTCTGGTACCAGGGCCCGCTCACCGTGATCGGCGGCTTCCAGCAGGGCGCCTTCAAGGCCGACCTCGGCCTCGGGTACGCCCCGTTCCCCGACAAGGTGGCCGTCACCTACCGCCACGACGACGCCGGTGACCACATCGACTACACGCACGCAGCCGAGGGAGAGGTGGACCTGCTCACCAAGGCGGTGGTGGAGGACAAGGGCGAGCGAATCGACGTGGCCGCAAACGTCAGCCGCCTGCCCCGCACCCTCGGCCTCGACCTGCTCAAGGCGGCCCAGGGCGGCGCCGTGCACTTCGACACCACGGCCGACGGGCGCCTCCCCGACGCCGACGTGCGGTTCAAGGGGCCGCTGCTGGGCGACGTGTTCGACGCCCACCTGGCCATCGAGGACCTGCCCACGTCCATGGATGCCAAGTGGTCCCTGCCCAAGGACGGACCGATCAACGCGATCTTCGACTCCTCGGGCCAAGGCATAGGGGCCATCGAGGCGGAGATCCAGAACAGGAACGGGGCGCCCACCGGCCTGCCCCCGTTCCTGTTCGCCGAGAAGCAAATCGCAGCGGCCCAGCTCAACACCGCCACCGACGCGTTGCGCCTCGGCGCGCGCCTCGAGCGCATCCGCCACGCGGAGGTGGCGGCCACGCCGGCCGGAAACGTCGACGCCACCATCAACATCGGTGACGGCGAGCTGCCGCTCCAGCTGGCCGGCTTCGTCGACCTCCGCAGCAAGGGTGGACCGCTGATCGACGCCTCGTCCACCTTCTCGCCACTGCCCGGCACCATCGGCGTGTCCCTGAAGCCGGCGGGTGACAACCAGAGGACCGACCCGCTCAAGTTGGTGTACTCGGCCAGCGAGGCGGTGGATGTGGACGCGAGGGTGCTCGTGCGCACCAAGGACGCCACGTCCGCCACGTGCGGCGCCTCGGGCGTGATCTGCGGCGATCTGCGGATGCGCCACATCCCGACGCGCATCGAGGCCCGTATCGGCGGGTTCACGAACGCCGAGGGCAAGCAGGAGACCCGCATCGAGACCGACACCGTCGGCCCCGGCCACGTCGACGTGTTCGCCGACGTGAAGGTGGGCCCCGACGTGGTCAACGGTGTCCCCGCCCAGCTGGCGGGCAAGCCGCTGGTCGCCCGCCTGGAGATGCTGGGCCTGGCCAGGAACGCCCGGGTGCGCACCATCGAGGGCCAGGACGACACGCTCCAGCGCACCGAGTTCCACTCGTGCGCCTTCGACTATGCCGCCGACGCCTGCCCCGCCGGCACACAGGGCGACCGCATCGGCGCTCTCCAGTTCGGGGTGGCCAACTTTCTGCCCACGGCCCGGCCGGCCGACCTGCCGCCCGCCTACGCGGCGACCCCGAACTTCGCCACCATCACCGCTCGCGGGCGCAGCAACGGCACGTCGGTGGACTTCGAAGCCACCGGCCGGGTGAGCGACATCCGCGAGCTCACCTACGTGAACCAGGGGGCGTTCGGGTACCGCAGCGACATCGGGGGCGGCGGCGACCTGGCCACCCTCGTCGACGTCGACAACATCGCCTTCGGCGCCGGCGGCCCCGGCTCGGACCTGTTCGACGTCACCGGCAACGTGCTCATCCACCCGCTGCCCCAGAGGATGTCCTTCTGCCTGAACGCTTCCGGCCAGGCCATCGTGGCGCCGCCCTCGTCGATCACCGCCCCGTGCCAGGACAAGAACCCGTTCTCCGCGGCGGCCAACCGGCCGTCGCTGACCAAGTCGCCGATGTCTGTCGCATACGACGGGTCCAGGGGCGACGGCAGCGCGCAGGAGTTCGACGTCGATGTCGACGCCGAACTGCTGGCCCACAACGGCGCCGGCACCGACGACGACCGTCGCGTGCGCGGCACCCTCGACATCGACCACATCCCGGCCACCATCCATGCCCACGTCCTCGACCCGAAGGACCAGGCGGCAGGCGGGCCGCTCAAGGTCCTGGTGGACGCACCCACCCTCGGCCCGCAATTGACGGTCTTCGCCAAGGCGAGCCTGCTCGACGGTGACCTGCAGTGCGAGGACCCCCGTGTCCCCAAGCGCATCGACAGCGACACCACCCAGGCGTCCGTGTGCGCCCAGGGCCGGATCAACAACGTGCCCAACCGGATGACGCTCGCGTACGACGCCGACGCCGCGACCGACAACTTCGTGCTCGACGGCACCGGCGAGAAGCAACTCAGCTTCACCGACCTCAAGGTCGCGGCCGTCACCCGCGACGAGCCGACGGCCGACGACCCGCCCGGCACGGCCGCCCGCGCCCAGGTGCTGGTGGCCACCGGCGAGATCCTCGGCCTGCCCAAGCGGGTCGAGGGCACGCTCAAGACGCCCGCCCCCGGCCGGCCCGACGATCCCGTGCTGATCGACCTCACCGGCACGCCCCTCCTGGTCGACCAGATCAACGCATCCGTCCGCAACTTCATCGCCCCCGACCCCATCCCCGACATGCCTGCGCAACGCCAGGGCCTGGCCGACCCCAAGGCCATCGGTGGCGACGGCAAGCCGGCCGGGGACTGGGCCTCGTTCATCCAGCGGGGCGACGCCTTCAAGGCCGACGTGCACGTCAGTTCCATCAAGCGGGTCGGCTTCAAGAACCAGGTCGACGCCAACGGCAAGGCCCTCGACACCAGCGTGGTGAGCGTGGACTTCGGAAAGGACAAGGTCGTCCGCGGCTACGTCGACATCGACAAGGACGGCACCGACCGCCTCATCGGCGACGTAACCATCGAGGACATCCCGGCCGGAATCCAGGTGTGCGTCCGGCCGCCCACCACCAAGAACATCACGCCGGCCGCCGGCACCGCGACCTTCTGCGACAACACTCCCGCCCCGGTGGCGGCACGGGCCAAGACCGGCGCCTTCGAGGCCCGCATGTCCTCCGCCGTCGGCGCCCAACTCGACGTCGACGCCTTCGTGCGCAGCGCCAAGGGGGGCGGCGCCGACATCCTCTCCGCCCGCGTCGACATCGACAACATCCCCAACGTGGTGCGTGGCACCTTCGGCGACGGCAAGGTCGACGTCGGCGGCTTCACCCTCGCGGGTGTGCCCGACGGCATCGACCGCATCTACGCCAACGCGGCGAGCTTCGACCTGTCCGACGACCTCAACCGATCGGACGACGGAGACGGCTGGACGCCGGCCACCCGTCCCTACAGCCCCCGCTTCGTCACCAGGACGCCGTTCCCGACCCCGTTCCCGGCCGGCCAGCACGTGGCCGTGCGGGCCGACGACGCCGACTTCGAGGTGCGGGCCCGCATCGGGGCGGTCGAGCCGAGCGTGGAGCCCGCATCCGACCTGCACCGCATCCAGCTGTCGGACACGCCGTGCGGCAAGCCCGTCGGGGTGGACTACGGGTCCGGGGCACCCGACTACGGCCCGCGTCCCGACTTCCCGTTCCTGCCGGACGACGGTTCCAAGTACACATGCATCCGGGGTGACTTCGAGCCGGTGGGCCCGACCGAGGTCGACCCCCTCGACCTGTCGGTGATCATCGACAAGGGCGGCAAGCGGCTGTCGCTGGAGAAGGGCCTCCTCGACGACATTCCCGAGTTCTTCCAGGTCAACGTGGCCGACGCCAACCCGCTTCAGAACCAGGACGACCGCCGCCTCCGGCCGCACTGCATCGGCCTGGGTCGTACCCAGCCGGCCAACTGCGTGGCCCCCCTGGTGCGCCTGGACACACCGGGCAACGCCAGGCTGAGCGGCATCGTGCAGTACGGCGCCCTGGCCGACCTGGGCCGCCTGGGAACGGTGAGACCTCGTGAGGCGTTGCCGGTGGACGTCGACAGCGCCGGCAACATCGCCTTCGCCGGCAACGAGATCCGTGCCCGCATCGGTTCCTTCGGAGCCAGCACAGCCGCCCGCGCCGCCTTCCGCATCCCGATCCCGGCCTCGTTCACCATCGACCAGGTCCAGAGCTGGTCGATGAGCAACGTCAGCGGCAAGCCGAACTACCTCGACGCCAGCGACCTGCATTTCCGCTACGCGGCCCGCAACCCCGACGGCTCGTCGATCGGCGTACTGCTCAAGCTGAGCGCCATGATCCACTCGTCCGCCGACGGCACCCAGATCCTGCTGTCGGACGACGACCCGAGCCAGGGCGTGCAGATCCCGGGCGACCTCGGGGTCGAGATGTTCACCCGCAACCACAACGGCAACGGCCGGAACTTCCTCCAGATCGACGGCCGGTCCACTGCGCCCGACCTCGACCTGCGGGCCCGGCTCCTCGGCACCGGTGGCAGCCCCATCGGCCGCCTCGACGCCCAGGTCCGCAACGTGCCGCCGGCGGCCACCGCCTACCCGGCGACCAACGCGCCGCTGACCGCCTATGGCGAGCCCTCGTTCCGCATCCGGGCAGAGACGCTGGGCGAGGGCAAGGAGCCCCCGGACCCGTCGGGTGCGGATAGTGCCAGCGGAGGCGAGCCGCCCAAGGAGAAGGAGTGCTCGCCGCTCCTCTGCATCCTCACCCAGGTGCGGCTCAAGAGCGTGAACGTGCAGTTCGACTTCAAGCCCGGCACGTCGCCCACGTACGCCCGTCTGCTGGAGGCGGTCATCCGCACCGACGGCACCAAGAACGGCGTGGAGGTCCGGGGCTTCTCGGTCATCGACAACGACGTCGACAACGACGGCGTGATCGACCAGAACATCGCCTCGCCCTTCCTGGCCGGCGCCCAGCTGGACGTGGACCCGATCAATCTGTTCGTCCACGCCGGCATCCCTTTGCTCGCCAGCCTCGACTTCATTCTGCTGTCCGACCTCGACGCCGCCGCCAGCGTGGGCGGCAACTTCAAGAACGGCACGATCTGGAGCACGGGCCAGTACGACCCGGGCGGGCTCGTGCCCCAGCTCGAGGGAGCCGGCTCCACCAACTTCAGCCTGAAGCAGAACCTGCTCAAGATGACGGTGTCCAACAACGGGCCGGACGGCTCGTTCTCCCAGATCGGCCCGATCGACTTCAACGTGAAGGTGATGCACGGCGAGGCCTGGGGCCTGTTCGTGAAGCTCCTCGGCGTCGACTGGGTGCCGCCCGGCTCGTCGCTGCGTCTGCCGTTCATCGAGTGCAGCACCCTCGGCGCCCTCAACAGCGAGGTCGTCAAGGTTCCGGAGCCGCTCATCGACGGCGACGGCGACGGCAGCAGGAGCGTTGTCCCCTGGCCGTTCTATTCCGTGCTCCACCCGCCCGGGAAGATCGTCTACAGCGGCCTGCTGGGCGGGGCGCTCACCCTGGTGGGCGACCTGGCCGGGCCGTTCTTCTGCGTGCTCGACACCGATCAGGACCTGATCGACGACGGGGCCAAGCCCCACCCGGCGGACCCACTCGGTATCGGCATCACCCAGAGCAAGGTGCCCGAGGCGCGCGTCGACGGGTCGCAGTTGGTGCAGTCGGCGGACGACACGGGCCCCGACCTCCTGCCCGACATCACGGTCGGCAACTCCACGCCGGCAATGTGCGGGACGAAGAGCTACAACAACTTCACCATCCCGTCCGGCGTCACCCTGAACGTGGCCACGGCCGCCGACGCCACGAAGATCGACGGCGTCGACGCCTGCCCCGCAGGGGCGGAAGGCACGGTCGAGATCGTCGCCACCGGGAACGTCACGGTGAACGGCGTCCTCGAGGCCGGCAACCGCATGATCCTCACCAATGCCTCCGGCAACGGCGGTGGCGGCCACGGCGTGCCCCCGTTCCTCATTTTCCCGGAGGAGGGCCGCGGCGGCAACGGTGGCACCAGCGGCTCCGGCGGGCCGGCTTACGGCGACCGCTTCGGCGACTTCGACATCGAGGTCGGCCGGGCAGGGAGCGCCACGACGACGCCCGCCGGTAACGGCGGCGACGCCGGCAAGGGCGGCGGCAGCATCAAGATCATCGCCGACAAGCTCAGCGTGGGCCCGTCCGGCGCCGTGCGGGCCGATGGCGGCGGTGGGTCATCCAAGGGCACCAGCCCGGCGGATTGCTTCGACCCCGACGTCGACGGCAACGGCCCCGACACGGGCCACCCGAACATCGGCTTCGCCGGCGGTGGCGGCGGTGCGGGTGGCGGCATCGTGCTGCACCTGGCCGAGTACGCGGTGGCCGCGGGCGGCTCCGTCAGCGTCAACGGTGGGCCGGGCGGCGCCGGCTCCCGCGGCGGTGGCGGCGGTGGCGGTGGCGGCAACGTCAAGCTGGACACGGCCCTCGTGTCCGGCGCGGTTCCCACCGCCACCGGGGGCGCCGGCGGGGCCGACTTGTGCGGTGGGAACAACACGGACGACCCCGGGACGGCGGGCGGCGGCGGCGACACCTACGGGAACCCGCCGGTGAACGTGGCGCCCAAGAGCCGGGTCGACATCCGGAAGCTGTCGGACGCCGACCTCAAGAACTTCAGCTTCTGGAACACCACGGCCGGCGACAAGTCGCTGGTCGTGCCCTACCAGGCCGCCGCCGAGGTCGTCGGCGCAAGCGACGACTTCGACGTCGTGCTGTGCGCCACCCCGCGGACGACGGCGATCGACCTACCCACCGACAAGTCGCTGTCCGAGGTCCTCATGCCCGCCCAGCCGGGCAACGTGAGCCTCGACAATCCGTGCGGCACGTTCGGCATCGGGACCATCGTGGGGAACCCTGGCCTGGGCCAGCCCGGCGTGCAGGCGGTGAAACACTTCAGCGGCCGACGCACCACGTCGACCTTCTCCGTGGCCTCGATGGCCGAGTCCTATTACGGCCTCTACACCATGCTGTGGAAGACCACGGCCGATGGCAACGACTGCTTCAACCCATTCGACCAGGGCTACGACCCCTTCAACCCCACAAGCGGCCGGCTGTTCGACGTCGCCCGCTGCACGGCAGAGCCTGCGCCCACCAGCCCCGACCTCAGCATCGGGATCGACAACGCGGCGCCCAACATCCAGAACCTCGTCGTAAACGGCGTCACCGTGCGGGGCGGCGACGGCAGCCCCGTGGCCGGCGCCCAGCCCGTGTCGTCCAGCGCCGGCACCATCGCCATCAGCTGGAACGACACCGACAATCTGTCCAAGGTGGTCGGCCGAGAGTGCACCGGCGCCAACGGCGCGATCGGGTTCCGGAACTGCGTGAGCGGCCAGACGGTCGCCATGACGAACGGTGACGGCACCAAGACGGTCGCCGTGAGGCTCATCGACGGAGCGGGGAACACGGACACCTTCACGGCCACCGTGCTGGTGGACACCACCGTGCCCGCCTCGTCTGGCCAGGTCATGACGGCCACGGCCACTCAGCTTCAGAACGGCTGGTTCCTCAGCTCCCCGGGCTTCCGCCTGTTCGGCTACAACGACGGCGCCGGCACGGGTGCGCCGGCGGTGCCGTGGGAGTACCAGTTCGACGACGGCGACCTCAAGCCGTGCAACGACCTCGACTGCACGATCGGCGACGGCCCCGGCGAGGACCTGCCGGGCATCGGGCGCCACCGGCTGCGCTGGACGGCGATCGACAAGGTGGGCAACAAGTTCACCGCCGACGACAACCCGAACACCCCGGGCGTCGACGGCCGTCAGCAGCTGGCCGTGAAGGTCGACGGGGCCAAGCCGATCTCGGCCCTTCTCAGCGTGCCGGCCACTCCCAACGGGGCGAACGGCTGGTACTCAGGGGCCACCTGGATCACCTTCGGTGCCTTCGACCAGCCCGGCGCATCCGGGTTCAAGAAGGCGGTCGACGACACCACCCAGATCGGCGGCGTGGCGTTCCAGATCACCCACGAGGGCGTCACCACGCCGGGCACGTTCGACGTGGCCAACCCCTCGCCCGTCCGACTCGAACCGGGCACCTCCACGGTGTGCTGGCAGGCCAAGGACCAGGCCGGCAACGTCGACCTGTCGATGGCCGACCAGTGCCGCACCTTCAAGGTCGACGAGGCCGACCCCGTCACCAGCCTGCCCACCACGGCCAACACGCCCGACGGGGTCGCCGGGTGGTACACGACCAAGCCGGTCGTCAACCCCACCGTCGCCGACGGGGGCACCCTCGGCTCCGGGGTCGGCACCGACACGGTGAACCTGTGCACCCAGAACCCGCTGATCGCCGCGCCCGCTCCGACGGGCACGTGCATCTCGATCGACGGGGCGCCGTTCATCCCGGTCGACCACAACGCCGACAAGTACCTGGTGACGCTGGGAGAGGGGCTGCACGAAATGCGGGCCTTCTCCACCGACGCCGCCGGCCGGCGCTCGGCCATCACCACGAGGCTCTACCAGGTGGACCTGTCCAACCCGGTTGCGGTGGCCCGCACCATCATGGCGAGGGCGTCGGCCGGGAAGTGGTGGCGTGAGGTGCCCACGGTTGTGCTGCGCGCCGCCGACGGGGACCAGCACGGCTCCGGCATCGTCCGCACCCGCTACCAGTTCAGCGGCACGGCCGCGGTCGCCCCGTGCACGGCCGCACCCTGCACGTACACGGGACCGTTCACCGTGCCCGAGGGCGTCTACCGGGTCACCTACTGGGCCGAGGACGTGGCCGGCAGAGTCCAGGCCCCGCAGACGCTGAAGGTTGCCGTCGACACCACGCCGCCCGTGCCCAAGGCCACCACCCCCAACCCGGCGCTGTGGCTGCGCAGCAAGCTGGGCCTGCCCCTCACCTCGCCCACCGTCGACCTGCGCTGGACGCTGCAGGAGAATCTCTCCGGGGTGGCGTCAGCCGACAACACGCCGCCCGACAGGGCGAACGTGAAGGTCGTGGTCTACGACGTGACGGGTTTCCCGGTGCGAACGCTGAACGCCGGCGACTTCGTGGTGACGCCGGGCCAGACCCTGGCCGGCAAGGCGGTGTGGGACGGCAAGGGTGCCAACCTCACGTCGCTGCTGCCGGTCGGCACGTACTACTACCGGGTGGTGGCCACCGACGCAGCCGGCAACGTGGCCATGAGCGGCGAGTCCACCAAGCTCGTCATCGCCGTCAGCCTGCTGCTTTAGGTTCTTCGTCGTGAACAAGCGAACCGTTGCACTCGCGCTCGTCGCCGTCTTCGCCGTCACCGCCATCGGCGCCGTCGTCGTCGCCATCACCGGCGGCGACGGCGGCGACGTGGTGGCCGGACCGGAGGCGACGACGACGACCACGGCCGCCCTCAACGACGAGGCCCAGGAGCTGGTGGACCGGTTGGTGGCGGCCCGCAAGCGCCCGCTGCACCTGACGTATGCGGGCGGCCTGGCCGCCGCCCCGAAGACGGGCGCGCTGACCATCGAGATCTGGTGGGACGGCGAGCTGACCCGCCAGGACATCAGGACCGAGGCGCCGGCCGGAAAGCAGCAGCAGTCCTCGTTCGCGCTCCCGAGCGGGAACGTCTCCTGCGTGAAAGGCGCCGACGGCGCATGGGCATGCCAGCGAGCCGCCTCGGTGGCCACAGCCGCGGGCAAGCCGGCGAGCATCATCGACTCGCTGGTGGCGCAGCTCAACGGCAAGCCGGTCACGGTGGCCAAGGCCAAGGTCGGCGACACCGACGCCGACTGCTACACGCTGGACCCGACGACCGACGATGTGGTGTGCCTGCGCGAGGACGGGGTGCCCGTGAAGTTCACACTTTCGGGCTCGGAGCTGGTGGCGACCGGCGTCGCCACGGACGTGGACGCCGGCGACTTCAAACCGCCGGCCGAGCCGACCGAGCTCCCGGCCACACCCACCACACCGACCTCGGGGGGATGAGCCGTGCCCCAGGAACCGGGGAGACGACGGCGCACCGCCCTGGCATCGTCGAGGCCGCTGCCGCCGAGCTCGGCAGCGCGACGGGAGCGTCGCGTTGCAGGCCTTCCGGCATGGCTACGGGCGGGCGGCCTCGGCTCGGGCAGTGAACAAGCGGGCCACTGCGTCGCCGTCCTCGGCGGCGCCGTCGGGTGGCTCGACGGGAGCGGCGCTCCCTGGCTGCGGCGCCGACACGGGGCCATCGGCGCCCCGGGGGGGAACCGGCACGGGTGCCGGGCCGGCGACGGCCATCTTGGCCGCCAGCTTGGTGCGCAGTGCCGCAATTTGGCGGGTGAACTCGTCCTGGCGGGGAGGAGGCGGGGCGGCGGCCATGGCACGGGTGTGGGCCTCGGGGCGCAGGTAGCCACGGAGGTCGGGCAGGTCGGTGCGGGGCGTGTCTCGGGTGATGAGCCCCTCGAAGGTCGCGGCCGCCGCCTCCCGTGCCGAAAGGGGGGCGGTGCCCGGGGCGAAGAGCTTGCGGACGGTGCGGGGGATGGAGGCGTGGTCGTAGAGGGTGTCGTCCCAGCGCTGGTCGATGCGGGGCGAAATGATCACCGTCGGGACGCGCGGGCCGAGCACGTTGAACCGGAACCGGGAGTCGGGTTGCTCGACGAACCAGCCGATCAAGCGGGGCATCCATGACCGGCGGGGCCGTCCGAACGGCTCGGGCGCGGCCGCGTCGGTGGGCGGCAGGACGTGGTCGTAGAGGCCGCCGTGCTCGTCGTAGGTGATGACCAGCACGGTCTTGTCGAACACCTCGGGGTTGACCCGGAGGGCCTCGTAGACCTCGATGATCAGGTTCTCGCCCCGCTGGAAGTCCCACAGGCCGCCGTCCTCGGGCCCGCTGTTGTCGTCGTTGTTGCCCGGGTGCTGGCTATTCGAGAGCTTGCCGTCGTGGCACGGCTCCAGGAACGAATAGGCGGGAAGCCGGTCGTGCTCCACGTCGTCGGCGAAGTCCTGCAGGCGCCGCCAGTTGCCGATCTGGGCGTCGTCCGACAGCCACCCGAACGCCATCACCTGCGCCAGCGAGCCGGGATCGCGGTAGATCGCCCACGATTTCCCCGCCTCGTGCAGCCGGTTGAAGACCGTGGGGTTCCGGTAGAAGCCGACCTCGATGTCGACCGTGCCGTCGGATGTGCCGGCGTGGGCGAAGTTGCGGTTCGGCCACGTGGCACCGGGCACCGAGCAGTGCCAACGGGTGCAGACGGCGAACGACTTGGCCAGCGTGGCCAGCGCCGGCAGCTGCTCCATCGGCTTCATGCAGCGCATGATCTGGGAGGCCTGGTCCGTGGCCACCGGGGGCGGCTTGGCGACCTTCCTCCGCTTGCGCAGGACGGCCAGGGCGCCGGCGGCGCCGACGACCGCGGCGTTGGCCAGCATGCGCAGCGGGAACCCGAAGTGGCGGCCGAGCAGTGCCGAGAGGCCACCGACCGCCGCCACCACCCCCGCCGGCGCCACGAAGGCGCCGGTCCATGCGTCGACGGGGAGCGCCTGACGCCGCATGTAGGCGAACGTCACCGCGCCGTACCCGACGAGCAGCACGCCCGCCGCGCCGGCGACGAGCGGGCCGGTCGCCGGCAGGGCGAGCAGGCCGGCAACGGCCGCGGCCGCGGCGCCCACCACCACGAAGATGCGGTCGAAGTGGATCACGGGCAGCCCCGACTCCCGGCCGGCGATCTTGCGCGCGTACGAGGCGATGAAGCCCTCCATGGTCGGTGCGCCCAGCGGTCGGAGGCCGAGTTGCTCGATTACGCTGGCGTGGGAGTGCGGCGGGTCGAACCTGAGGTCGGGCGAGCCGTCGTCGCTGACGTTGACCCGTCCCTTGGAGGCATCCGTCGGGTCGACCGGGTTGGAGAAGGCGGGGTCGTCGAGGCGCACACCCGGGTACTTCAGGTCGTCGTAGAGGAAGCCGAGCAGATGGTCGAAGGAGCGGTTCTCGAACATCAGGACCACGACGTGCTCGATGTCGGTCACTGCTTCTCCTCACTCCGGTAGCAGGCCAGCGCTTCCGTCGATCCTACGAAGGTCGTGGCGCCTCCGGCTCGCACGGCGGTTCGTCCGGCCGGCACAGCGGACAGGCGCCGAGGCACATTCAACCGATCGGGCGCTCTCGGGGGTTGTTGCCGGCCCGCACGGCGAGGGGTGGGGCGTCGAGGGGGCAGTGGTGAGTCGGTCGCCCGGGCGGCCGTGAGGCATCGGGTGCCGGGCGCCGAGCGGGCATCGTCGCGAACGCCAGCGCGCCGGCGCCGACGCAGGCGACGAAGGCGGTACGGGCCACGCCTTGGAGGCCGTCGACGACGGCGGCCGGGCCCACGGGTCCCTCCGGGTCGAACCCCGTGAGCAGCGGCACGGCGGCGACGGCCAGCAGTCCGGCCGTCCTGGCCACGGCGTTGTTGACCGCCGACGCCACGCCGGCCCGCCGTGCCTCGGCCGCCGCCAGCACGGCGGCGGTCAGGGGCGCCACCGTGAGGGCGAGGCCGAGACCGAACACGACGAGCGCAGGCAGGACCGTGGTGACGTAGCTGTGGCCCGACTCGACCCGCACGAGGAGGCCGAGGCCGGCGCCGATCACCACCGGCCCGAACGTCAGCGGAAGGCGGGGGCCGATGCGCTCGGCCAGGGCGCCGCTGCGAGAGGACAGCGTCAGCATGATGAGTGTGACGGGCAGGAGCGAGCCGCCGGCTGCCAACGGCGAGTAGCCAAGGCCGACCTGGAGGGTTATGGCGATCAGGAACAGGGAGGCGCCGAGGGCGCCGTAGACGACGAAGGTGACCGCGTTGATGGCGCTGAACAACCGGTTGGCGAACACCTCGAGCGGGAGCATGGGCGCCTCGGCCCGTGCCTCGATGGCGACGAAGGCGGCGAGTACGAGCACGCCCGCGAGGGCGACGGCGACGCTGCGGTCGATGAGCCCATAGGTGGCGGCGGCCAGTCCGATCGAACCGGTGAGCGCGCCGGTCACGTCGATGCGGCGGCCGGCGGCGCCCGGGTCGAGCGACTCGGGGACGTGGCGGACGGCGATGGTCACGACGGCAGCACCGAGCGGAAGGTTGAGCAGGAAGATCCACCGCCACGACGCCGCCTCCACGAGCCACCCGCCGAGGAACGGACCGACGGCGGCGGCGATGCCGCCGAGGCCCGACCACGCGCCCACCGCCCGCCCCCGGTCCTCGGCGCAGAACGACGCCGAGATCACGGCCAGGCTCCCAGGTGTGAGGAGGGCGCCGCCTGCTCCCTGCAGCAGTCGGGCGGCGACGAGCACTCCCACGCTCGGCGCCGCTGCGCACAACGCCGACGCGACTGCGAACCACACGACGCCCCACGCGAACGTGCGGCGCCGGCCGAAGCGGTCGGCCAGCGAGCCGCCCACCAGCAACAGCGAGGCGAGCGTCAGCGTGTAGCCGGTGATCACCCACTGGAGCCCGGCGAAGCCGGTGCCGAGATCCCGGGCGATGCTCGGCAGGGCGACGTTGACCACCGTGGCGTCGAGCGTCGCCATCCCCGACCCCAGCACGGCGGCTGCTATCACCCACCGCCCGGCCGCCGTGTCGAGCCGCAGCGGCCCCGCCGCCGCCTGCCCCGCGTCGGCGGCCATGCGGGGCAAGGTAGCCGGGGCGCTCTGCCCGTCGCCCGGCCGGCGCCGCCTACTCGCAGAACTCCGCCCGAACTCGCAGGGTCAGTACGCTCGACGGGTGATCCGGCTGCTCGTCGCCGTGGCGATGTTCCTCGTCATCATGAAGTTCGGCCTGATGATCCTGCGGATGCTGGCCCGTCCGGTCCCGGGGCCGCCGCCGGCCGGGGAGATGCGCAGGGTCAACCTGCGCTACCGATGTGGGAGCTGTGGCGTGGAGCTCAAGATGACGGCCGCCCCCGACCAGGACCCTCCCCCGCCCCGCCACTGCCTGGAGGACATGAGCCTGGTTGCTCCGCCCATTGAGTGAAGGGACGGGTTCAGCCGTCTGCCGGCCCGGCGGTCGGCTCCTGGCCGTAGAACAGGCGCTCCACCACGCGGCGCGCCCGGCGGGTGACCCGGCGGTACTCCTCCCGCAGCGCGGCCGCAGTGGTGGCGCGACTGCGGGCGAGCCTGGCCAGCTGGTCGGCCTGGGCTGGGAGAGCGTCGCCCGGTGCGCCCTTGACCAGGAACCACCGGTTGCGGACCTGCTCGCAGAACCGGTACGCCTCACCGAGCACGGCAGCGTCGCCCGGTGCGAGGGCGCCTGCGGTGGTGAGGCGGCGGAGCGCCTCCATGGTTCCGGGCGCCGGCACGCCCGCCTGGAGCTGGAGGAGCTGGGCCGTCCACTCGACGTCCGACAGGGACCCACGCCCGAGCTTGAGATGGAACTGCGGGTCGCCGCCGGCCGGTATGCGCTCGCGTTCGATGCGGGCCTTCATACGGCGGACCTCGCGGACCTGGTCGTCGGTGACGGGCGTTCCCCAGAGCACCTCGTCGACCAGCTCCATGAAGCGGGCCCCGACGGCCGGGTCGCCCGCCACCACCCGTGCCCGCAGCAGCGACTGTCGTTCCCACGTCTGGGCCCACCGCCGGTGGTAGGTGTGGTATCCCTCGATGCTTCGGGCCAGCGGGCCGTCGCGTCCTTCGGGGCGCAGCCCGGCATCGACGGCGTAGATGCGTTCGGCCGGCGTGGCGCCATTGACGAAGCGGAGCAGCTCGCCCGCCGATTTCTCGGCCGCGGCGAAGTGTTCTGCGGTGGAGCCGTCGTAGACGAGCAGCACGTCGAGGTCGCTGCCGTAGGACAGCTCGGCCCCGCCGAAGCGGCCCATGGCCACGACCGCCATCGGCACCCCCGGCTCCACTGTCTCGAGGGCTGACTCGAGCACGGCCTCGGCCAGCGCGGTGAGGCTCCACGATGTCTCCTCGAGGCCGGCCAGGTCCAGCACGTCGCGTGACGCGATGCGGGTGAACTCAGCCCGCCGCAACCGGTGCAGGCCGCTGCGCCGCGCGGCCGTGTCGCCCCGCCATGCGAGCGACGAGCGAGCCCGCTCGCAAAGCTCGGCGCGGTCCAGCGCGGCCATGGCCCGATCGTTGCCGAGGGAGGGGATGAGCTCGGGGTGGTGCTCGAAGCCGGCCCGCAGCAGGGGACTGGTGCCGAGCAGAAGGCAGAGACGGCGGGCCGCCTCAGGTGACTCCCGGAAGGCAGCCACCAGTTGCGACGTTCGGTGCGGACCGGTGGCGAGGGCCCGCAGCCCCAGCATTCCGAGGTCGGGGTCGGGCGACTCCGACAGCCAGCCCAGCAGCAGGGCCAGCATCTGCTGCATGAGCCGGGACGAGCGGGTGATGCCGCGGGTGAGCTCGGCGAACGCCTGGCGGGTGCGCTCGGCGTCGGTGAAGCCGAAGGCGGCCAGCCTGGCCTCCACCGCCTCGGCCGGCATCGGCGACACGCCGGTGAACGCCTCGAGCAGGGGCCGGAAGAAGAGGCGTTCGTGGATCGACCGCACCGTCGCCTGATGGCGGCGCAGGTCGGCGTCGAAGCGGGCGACCGCGGTCTGGCCGGCGTCGTCGCGATGACCGAGCACCCGGGCCACCTGTGCCCGGGCGCCGGCGCCGGCGGGCACGGCGTGTACCTGCTGGCCCTCCACCAGTTGGAGTCGGTGCTCCAGCGTGCGCAAGAAGCGGTAGGCATCGGAGAGTGCGGCGGCGTCGTCGGGGTCGACGTAATCGGCGTCGGCCAGCTCCCGCAGGGCGGTCAGCGTGGTGGGGGACCGCAGGCCGGGGTCGTTGCGCCCGTGCACGAGCTGGAGCAGCTGGACGGCGAACTCGATGTCGCGGATGCCGCCCCGCCCCCGTTTGACCTCCCGTTCGGAGAGCCCCCGTCTGGCCAGCAGCCCCTCGGCCCGCGCCTTCATGGCCCGCACCTCGTAGAGCTCGTCGGCGCCGAACGGCCGTCGCCACACCCGCTCGGACGCGGCGGCGGAGAACCGGGCGCCGAGCGCAGGGTCACCCGCCACCGGTCGGGCCTTCAGCATGGCCTGGAACTCCCAGGTGGAGGCCCACCGGTCCCAGTACGCCTCGTACGACGCCAGGCTGCGTACGAGTGGCCCGTTGCGTCCCTCGGGGCGCAGGTCGGCGTCGACCCGGAAACAGGTGCGGGCCGCGTCCATGACGTGGCGGGCGTCGCCCTCGCCCACGAACAGAACGTCGATGTCGCTGGCGTAGTTGAGCTCCTGCCCGCCGAGCTTGCCCATGCCGACCACGGCCAGGCCCGACCCGTCGTCTCCGCCGAGGCGACAGGCGGCGGCCAGGACGGCGTCGGCCAGCCGGGACAGGTTGGCCCCGACCGCTTCGAGGACGTCGAGGCCGGTGAGGTCGCGCCCGGCGATGCGCAGCAGCTCCCGCTGCTTCTCGGCTGCCAGCTCCTCGACCGCCGCCCCCGGCACGGGCACCGGCCGGTCGAGGTCCTCCAGCACCGAGAGCGCGCCGGTGTCGGTGGTCAGCAGGCGGGCCAGGAACCGGCTGGCGCCGGTGACGGCGACCATCGTGTGCAGGAGGTCGGCGTCGTGCTCGAGCCGGTCGCGCAGCCCGGGGTGGATGCCGGCCACGGCGTCGAGGGCGATGGCGACAGCGACGGGCGCGGCCGACCGCTCGACGGCCCGGTCCACCGCGCTGTCGGCCACGGCCGGAGTCTCGCACCGGCCGTCGCCGGGCCACTGCCGTCGTAGGCTTCGGGGGTGGCCCGGATCCGTATCGCGGCGTGCCAGGTGAACAGCGTGGTGGGCGACCTCGACGGCAACGTGGGACGCATCCTCGCCGCCCTCGACACGGCCGAGGCGGCCGGCGCCGACGTCGCCGTGTTTCCCGAGCTGGCCATCACCGGCTACCCGCCGGAGGACCTGCTGCTCAAGCCCGGGTTCGTGGAGGACAACCTGGAGGCGCTGCACAAGCTGGCCGCCCGCACGGGCCGCTGCGCGGCCGCCGTCGGTTTCGTCGACCGGGACCGGGACCTGTTCAACGCCGCCGCCGTGTGCGCCTTCGGCACCGTGCGGGGCGTCTACCACAAGCGGGTCCTGCCGAACTACGCCGTGTTCGACGAGCAGCGCTACTTCAGCGCCGGCGTGGCCCCGCTCACGCTGTTCGTGATCGGCGGCGTGCCATGCGGCGTGTCGGTGTGCGAGGACGCGTGGGCGCCGGCGGGCCCCATCGCCGAGCAGGCGGCCGGCGGGGCCGAGCTGGTGCTCAACCTCAACGCCTCGCCCTACTACCGGGGCCGGCTGGCCGAGCGGGAGCGCATGCTGGCCACCCGCGCTGCGGACGCCTCGTGCGCCATCGTCTACGTCAACCAGGTGGGCGGCCAGGACGAGCTGGTCTTCGACGGGGCGTCGATGGTGCTCGACGCCGACGGCCGCGTCGTCGGGTCGGCCCCGCAGTTCGTGGAGGACGTGCTGGTGGTCGACCTCGACGTCCACCCCGTGTTCCGTAAGCGCCTGGTCGACCCGCGCGGCCGGGCCAGCGCACCCGCCCTGACCATGCACGTGGTGACCGACCGGCCTGCGCCAACCGACGCCCGGTGGCCCGCCCGCATCACGGCGGCCGTCGATCCGGTCGACGAGGTCCACGGCGCCCTTGTCCTCGGGACCCGTGACTACGTCACCAAGAACGGGTTCACCGACGTGGTGATCGGGCTGTCCGGAGGCATCGACTCGTCGCTGACCGCCGCGGTGGCGGTCGACGCCCTGGGCGCCGCCCATGTTCACGGCGTCGCCATGCCCTCACGCTTCTCCAGCGGCGGGTCCGAGGCGGACGCCGCCCGCCTGGCCGATGCCCTCGGCATCGACCTGCGGGTCATCCCCATCGAGGCCGCCCACGCCGCCCTGCTGGAGATGCTTGCGCCGGCCTTCGCCGGCCGTCCGGCCGGCATCGCCGAGGAGAACCTCCAGTCCCGCATCCGGGGCACCGTGCTGATGGGCCTGTCCAACAAGCTCGGCTGGATGGTGCTCACCACCGGCAACAAGAGCGAGATGGCGGTGGGCTACTCCACGCTGTACGGCGACACCGCCGGTGGCTTCGCCGTCATCAAGGACGTGCCCAAGACGCTCGTGTACGGGCTCAGCAGGCGGGTCAACGAGCGGGCCGGGCGAGCGGTGATCCCCGACGACGTGCTCACCAAGCCCCCGTCGGCCGAGCTGCGGGCCGACCAGCGTGACGACGACTCGCTGCCTCCCTACGAGGTGCTCGACCCCGTCCTCGAGGCCTACGTGGAGGGCGACCGCACCGCCGGCGAGCTGGTGGAGTCGGGTTTCGACGCAGACATCGTGCGCCAGGTGGTCCGCCTGGTCGACCTGGCCGAGTACAAGCGGCGCCAGACGCCGCCGGGGGTGCGGGTCAGCCCCAAGGCCTTCGGCAAGGACCGCCGGGTCCCCATCACCAACCGCTACCACGGATAGGAACGGAAGATGGTCGAAAGACCTTTGTAGGGGAGGGGATGGCGGCCCTGCGTCGAACCTCCTTGCGGGGGAACTAGGTCGGGGAAGGCCCTTGACTCCGCCGGTATGGTGAGAAGAGAGACGTCTTACACCCAGTCCCTCCTGGGGACGATGCTTCGCCTCCGGCGGAAGAGGAGGCTTTGGTGACTGCAGGGCGACGAAGGGTTTGGGACCGTGGCTAAGGAACGAGTAGAGCGGGACGAGGAGGACCTCGTCCGCCTGTACCTCACGGACATCGGGCAGTACCCGTTGCTCACCAAGGACGACGAGGTCCGCCTGGCCCAGGCCATCGAGGCCGGCAACGAGGCGCGGGTCGAGCTGGAGCGCACGGGCAAGGGCCTCGCCGCCGCCCGCCGCCGGGAACTGCGCCGCCACCTCAAGGGCGGCGATGACGCCCAGCGCACCTTCGTGCAGTCGAACCTGCGCCTGGTCGTCTCGATCGCGAAGAAGTACCAGGCGTCGGGCCTGCCCCTCCTGGACCTGATCCAGGAAGGGAACCTGGGCCTCATGCACGCCGTCGAGAAGTTCGACTGGCGCAAGGGGTTCAAGTTCTCCACCTACGCCACCTGGTGGATCCGCCAGGCCATCACCCGCGGCATCGCCAACACGGGCCGCACCATCCGCCTGCCCGTCCACGCCGGCGACACCCTGGCCCGCCTCCAGAAGGCTCGTGCCCGCCTGGAGCTGAAGCTGGGCCGCCCGGCCACCCTGTCCGAACTGTCGGCCGAGGTCGAGATGCCCGAGGACAAGGTCACCGAGGCCCTGCGCTTCGCGGCCGAGCCGCTCTCGCTCTCCGAGCCCCTCCGCGAGGACGGCGACGCCGAGCTGGGCGATGTGGTCGAGGACCGCTCGGCCGAGTCCCCCTTCGAGGTGGCCGCCACCTCCCTGTTGCCGGACGAAATCTCCCGTCTCCTCGGCCCCCTCGACGAGCGCGAACGCGAGATCCTGCGCCTGCGCTTCGGCCTCGACCGCGGCGAGCCCCGCACCCTCGAAGAGGTCGGCGAGCACTTCAACCTGACGAGGGAGCGCATCCGCCAGATCGAGGCCAGGGCCATGTCCAAGCTCCGCCACCCCAGTTCCGACACAGGAGCCAGAGACCTCCTGACGGTGTAGGGCAGCCCGAGGCAAGAGAGCAGGGGTGGTGGGCGCCGGCTCCGCCGGCTGCCCACCACCCCTCAAGCTCGCCAGAGCAACCTCCGGTTGCGACGGCGAAACTGCGGAGGTGGACGGGAATCGAACCCGCCGGACGGGGATCACCCGTCCCACCCGCTTTGAAGGCGGGGGAGCCCACCAGGTACCCGGACACCTCCTCGCCGGCGCCCCTGGTGCCTGCGGTGCCAGCCAGAGAACCCTACTAGGGTTGGCCCATGAAGAAGCTGCTCCTGCTGGTCGTCATCATCGCCCTCGGCGCCGTGGCGGCCAAGAAGCTCCGCGTCGAGTAGCTCCCAAGCTCTCGCCGCACCACAGTCCCCAGGTCCGACGCCCATCGGGTGGAGGGCCGCGCCGCTGAGGCCGGCGGGCTAGCGCTGGCGCTGTGACGCTTCGCGGAGCAGGCGGTCGAACTGCCGGGCCACGAACGCCTCGGCGAACTCGGGCGTGCTGCGCCGGGCCCGTGCCGCGCCCAGGATGAGGCGGCAGGGCGACAGCAGTCGCCGCTCGGCGACGGCCGACAGGTACAGCACGGCGGCCAGCACAGCGCACGTCCCCGGCACCGCCAGCAGGAACAGGCGGCTTTGCATGAGCCGTTCGTAGCCCGGGCCGGTTTTGGCGAAACCTGACCCGAAGGCCTTGTGTCCCGGCGGCAGGCACCGTACGATCTGAAGCGACCTCTTCCCCCGGAGCCCGTTCGGCGCGCCCGGAGAAGACAGATCGTGCTTGTTGCCTGCTGGTCCGTGAAGGGGGGCAGCGGAACCACCGTGGTGGCGGCCGCCCTCGGCCTCCTCCTTGCCTCGGCCGACCCCCGCGGGTCGTGCCTCGTCGACCTCGGCGGCGACCTGCCCGCCGCCCTCGGGATCGCCGAACCTCGGGGCCCGGGGGTCGGGGAGTGGCTGGCGGCCGGCGACGACGTAGCTGCCGACGCCCTGGCCCGCCTCGAGGTCGAGGTCAGCCCCGGCCTGCGCCTGGTGGCCAGGGGCGACGGGCCGCTGCCGTCCATCGGCGGCGAGCGCCTGGCGGCAGCTCTGTCAGGCGACGGGCATGCCGTGGTCGACTGCGGCGCGCCAGGGTCGAGCGCCGGCCTGGCTGTGGCGGCCGCCGCCGGTCTGTCGCTGCTGGTGCTGCGGCCCTGCTACCTGGCGCTCCGGCGGGCGTTGGCCGTCCCGGTGCGCCCGTCGGGCGTCATCCTGGTGACGGAGCACGGGCGCTCGCTCGGCCGGCGCGACGTGGAGAGCGTGCTCGGCGTCCCGGTGCGGGCCGAGGTGGCGTGGGACGCGGCCATCGCCCGCCACGTCGACGCCGGCCTGCTGGGCGGGCACCTTCCCCGCTCCCTGGAGCGGGCGTTGCGGCGGGCGGCGTGAACGGTCGCTCCGCCCAGATCGGCGCCGACGTCCCCACGCTCGCCGACCGGGTTCACGCCCGGCTCCTGGATGTCCGTCCGGGGCGCCCCCAGCCCCCGGTGAGCAGGGAGTTGGTGGCACGCCTGGCCCGCTCCGAGGCGCCGCTGGTCGACGCGGCCGGGCTGGACCGGGCGGTCACCGAGGTCCTGGCCCGTGCCACCGGCCTCGGGCTGTTGGAGCCGTTGCTGGCCGACCCGGCGGTGAGCGAGGTCATGGTGAGCGGACCCGGCCGGGTGTGGGTGGAGCGTGGCGGGGTGTTGGAGCGGGTGGCGCTCGACCTTGACGGCCCCGCCATCGAGCACCTGATCGAGAAGATCGTCGGGCCTCTCGGCCTGCGGGCCGACCGCTCGTCGCCCATGGTCGACGCCCGCCTCCCGGACGGGTCCCGGGTCAACGCGGTGGTGCCTCCGCTGGCCGTCGACGGGCCGTGCCTCACCATCCGCCGCTTCACCGCCGAGGCCGTCCCCCTTGCCGCCTTCTGCCCGCCCGGCGTGGCCGCGCTGCTGGCGTGGGCGGTGCGCGCCCGCATGAACGTGCTGATCTCGGGCGCCACGTCGTCGGGGAAGACCACCCTGCTCAACGCCCTGGCGGCCGAGATCCCCGCGGGGGAGCGGGTCGTGACGGTGGAGGACGCCGCCGAGCTGCGCCTGCCCCAGCCCCACGTGGTTCGGCTGGAAGCCCGGCCGGCCAACGCCGACGGGGCGGGCGAGGTGCGGGTGCGTGACCTCGTCCGCAATGCCCTGCGCATGCGCCCCGACCGCATCGTGGTGGGCGAGGTCCGTGACGAGGCGGCCCTCGACATGCTGCAGGCGATGAACACGGGCCACGAGGGCTCGCTGTCGACCTGCCACGCCAACGGCCCGGCCGACGCCCTACGGCGCCTGGAGACCATGGTGCTCCTGGGCGACGTGGGCCTCCCGCTCGACGCCGTCCGTGACCAGATCGCGTCCTCGCTCGACCTGGTGGTGCAGATTGCCCGGCGGCCCGCCGGGGGGCGGCGCATCGTCGACATCGCCGAGGTTGCCGTCGACGACGCCTCCCGGGTCGTGCGGCTGGCCGACGAGCACGGTCTCCACCGCCTCCCCGACCGCCCCGCCCGGGCACCCGAGGCGCCGGCGCCGGACCCGAGCTGGCTCCAGCACGCGCCGCCCGGGGCTGGTGGTCGCCTGTGATGCCCGTCGAGTTGTCGCCGGGAGTCTCGGCGCACGACGTCGTGTCGCCGGCCGTCGTGGTGGCCGCCGTCGTGGTGCCCGCCGTCGTGGCTGCTCTCCTGGTCGTGGTGGGTGCCGGTGCGCTGCGGGCCGGCGTCGTCGGGTGGCAGGCGCGCCGCGCCGCGGCCCGGGCCCGTTCTGCCGGCGTCCCGGCATTCTGGTCGGCTGACCGCTGCGAAGTTCGACACGTTTCGCCGACCAGGACGGCCTTGGCGCGTCTGTTGGTGGCTCCGGCGTGGGTCGGCCCCCGGCTGGCGGACACCGGTCTGGTCCTCGACCCGGCCACGGCCTGGGCGGTGTGGGTGCTCGGGGCGGTCGCCGTGATCGCCTGGGCGGCGACAGCGGCCGGCTTCGGGGCCGGCGTTTTGGCGGCCGGCGTGATGGTGGGGAGCCCGTGCCTGCAGTGGCGGCTCCTCCGTCACCGGGGTGAGGCGGCCCTCGAGGCGGGCCTGCCCGCTGCCGTGGAGGCGGTGGCGGCCGGGCTGCGCTCGGGCGCGTCCTTGCGCCAGGCGGTCGGTGAGGCGGCGGCCGCCACCCCCGGCGCCCTCGGCGCCGACCTGGCTGCCGTGGCGCAGGCGACCGAGCGCGGGTCGGGCATCGTCGCCGCCCTCGAAGCGTGGGCGGTCCGGCGCCCGCTGCCCGGGGTGCGGCTGATCGTGGCCGCGCTGTGCCTGTCGGCCGAGACGGGCGGAGCCGCTGCCCAGGCCGTCGACGCGGTGGCGGCCACGCTCCGTCAACGCCTGGCCGCGCAGGGCGAGGCGCGGGCGTTGGCCACCCAGGCCCGGACGTCGGCCGCCGTCATGGCCGCTGCACCCGTGGTGTTCTGCGCCCTGTCGGCGGCGCTCGACCCCCGGTCGTCGGCGTTCCTGCTGCGTACCCCGCTCGGCCTGGCTCTCCTCGCCGCCGGTCTCGGCCTCGACGCGGCCGGCGCCGTCTGGATGGCCCGCCTGACGAGGGTGGCGACGTGACCGGCCCGGGAGGACGGTCCAGACGCAATGCACGGGTGCGGCATCTCGAAGCGAGGGTGCACCAGTGATGACCGCGATGGTGGCTGGGGCGGCATGGGCAGTGCTGGTCCTGCTGGCCGCGCACCGGCACCGGCCGCCCCCGGCACGCGCCCTCGCTCTGATCGGGCGCGCCGCGGCGCCCCGGCCGGTGGGCGCCGTGCGCGCGGACCCGCTCGCCGTCCTCGGCGTCGTCGTCCTCCGCTGCCTGCCTCCGGGCGCCCGGGCGAGGGCGGATCGCCTGACGCCCCTTGCGCATGCGCCCGCCCCGGCCGGCGCCCTCCCAACTGCATCCGACGACAGCCGACCGGGGCCGTACCGGGGCACCGCGGCCAGGGCGGTGGGCGCCCTCAGCATCGCCGCCGTCGTGGCGTTGGTGGTGGCGCCACCCGTGGCGCCCCTCGTCGTGGTGGCGGGGGTGGTGGTGCCCCGGAGCCGGGCGCGCGCGGCGCAGCGGCGGCGCCTGCGCCGGCTCGAGGCGGCCCTGCCGGACACCGTCGACCTCCTCGTGCTCGCGGTCGGTGCCGGGTGCAACGTCCCGCTGGCCCTGGCCGCCGCCGGGCGGCGGGGGACCGGCGAGCTTGCGGCCGAACTGAAGCGGGTGTCGGCCGACGTCGGGCGGGGCCGGCGGCTGGCCGACGCCCTGGACGACCTGCCCGCCCGTGCCGGCGAGCCCACCCGGGCGCTGGCCGGAGTCCTCGCCGGGTGCGAGCGCTACGGCACGCCCGTGCTCCCGGCCCTCAACCGCCTGGCCGACGAGGTCCGCCTCCAACGCCAGCGCCGGGCCGAGGCGGCCGCCCGCCGTGTGCCCGTCACGCTCCTCTTCCCCCTGGTCCTGTGCATCCTCCCCGCTTTCGCGCTGCTCACCGTGGCGCCTCTCGTCGCCGGCGCCCTCCGGGAGCTGCGCCTCTAGAAGTTGTCGTCCCGACCCAGGGAGAACCGAATGCTCGCCATCTACGTCTTCGTCCAGTCATCCCTCGCAGTCCTGCCGTCGCCGCTGGCGGCCCTCACCCGGCGCCGCCACGACGAGCGGGGCCAGGCCTCCGCCGAGTACGCCCTCGTGCTCCTCGGCGCCGCCGCCGTCGCCCTGCTCGTCACCGGCTGGGCCGCCCGCACCAACCGGGTGGGCCGCCTCCTCGACGCCGTCATGGATCAGCTCCTCGACCGGGTCGAGTGAGCCCGGTCGGGCCGCCCGGAGCCGGGAACGACCCGTGTTCCCTGTCGTCCGCGACACCTGCGGCGGCCGGGCTCCGCCGCCGCATCCGTGACAGCGGCGGCCAGGCCGCCGTCGAGTTGGCACTGGTGCTGCCGTTGCTCGCCATGCTGATGCTCCTCGTGGTGCAGACGGCGCTGGTGGTGCGCGACCAGGTGCTGGTCGTCCACGCCGCCAGGGAGGCCGCCCGGGCGGCGGCGGTCGACCCGTCGGCCGGCGCCCCCCGGCGGGCGGCACTGGCGGCGGCGTCCCTCGACCCGGCCCGGCTGGTCGTGCGGGTGGCGCCGGCGTCCACCGGCCGCCAGGTCGCTGTGACTGTTTCGTATAGGTCGGCGACGATTGCCCCTATCATTGGCCTGCTGTTGCCCGACATTCTCCTGGAGGGGCGTGCCTCCATGAGACGGGAGTTCTGAGCGGTTCCGACCAACTTGTTCGAGATGCCCCAGGCCGCCGGTCGATGCAGCGGCAAAGGGCGTCATCGAACTGCGGCCGGGCCGTCTAGTGATTGGTTGTCGCACCGAGCATGCGGAGCGGCGGCACGGGTTTGACGAAAGGGACGGGACGCAAGATGGCAAGGATCCGACGGCTCGCAGCACTCGCGGCGGCCACCGCACTTATGGGCGCCTTCGTAGCGGGCCCCGCTTCGGCGCAGACTGCCAAGCCCGAGTCCTATGTGGGGAGCGCGGCCGGCGCCGCCCTCGACCTCAGTGTGCTGTCCCTACCCAAGGTCACACTGGGCGTGTCCACCAGCAAGGTCACCTCGCTGCTCACCGCTGTCGGTGAAGGCGCGGGCTCGCTCGGCCTGCTCGGGTCCACGATCCGGGCCGAGGTGAACACCTCGGGCAACGACGTGAAGGGCCCGAGCTGCGCGCTGCCCCTGCCCGTCGCGAACCTGTTGAACCTGGGCCTGGCCTGCGGCTCGGCCACCGCCAACATCACCGCCAACAACCCGGTGGCGACGAGCGAGGGTTCGGTGGCATCCATCGACGTGTCCGGCCAGAACCTGCTCGACTCGGTCGCTTCCGTCACCGACCTGGTGAGCGGCACGGTGGCGACCGCCCTCGCCCCGGTCTGCACCACCCTGGCGGTCCTCTGCCCGGTCACCGCCACCGTGAACGACGTGCTGAGCAGCGTGCTCGACACCAAGACCCTCGAGGTCGCGGCAGGCAAGTCGGTGTCCACCGTTACCACCGCCGCCGGCAAGGTAACCGCCAAGGCGATCTCGGAGGGCGCCGTGATCAAGCTGCTGCCCCTGCCGGTGGTGGGCGGTGTGGTCAGCGACGAGCCGCTGGCCACCATCACCGTCGGCACGGCCGCGGCCACGGCCGTTTACGACCGGGCCACCGGCGTCGCCACGCCCACCATCGACCCTGCCCTCGTGACGGTGAAGCTCAACACGGTGCTCACCACCGCCCTGGGCATCCCCGCCACGATCAGCGTCCCCATCGGCACCAGCCTGATCCTGCCCGGCACTGCCGGCACGCCGCTGGAGACCGAGATCGTGGTTGCTGCCGGCCGCACGGTCAAGAACGCCGACGGCACCGTCAGCGCCTTCGCCGACGCCGTCAAGATCCACGCTCTCAAGGGCGTGAGCGGCGGCATCCTGCTCAACCTGGCACGGGCCGAAGCGGGCGTGGGCGGTACGGTCGCCGTGGCCGCGCCCCCGGTCCTCGAGCTGCCCCGCACGGGCGGCACGCCGTGGCTGCCGCTCGCCGGCGTCGGCGTGCTCGGGCTCGCGGTCCTGGTCCGCAGGTTCGTCGTCCGCCCCAACTAACCCAACCGAAGGACACTGTGCGGTTCCTGGAAATCCGGGAACCGTCCGGGTCGCAGCGCCGTTGGTGACATCGAGGGTCAGCGTGTGGTCGCCCTTGTTGGCCCTGTCCGTCCGTGTTTCGAGCCGCCCACGCCGAGGAGAAGACCGTGGACCCGCTGATCAACATGCTCCGTCGATCCCGCGGAGCCCGCTTCGGGCTCTCCGCACTGTCGGTGGTGCTGTTCCTCTCGGCCGTGGGGCTGCTCGGGTATCCCGTGTACACGAACTTCTACCAGACCAGGGTCCAGAGCCGGCTCGACAAGGAGATCGCCAGCCCCGAGCACATCGCCCGCTACAAGGCCGGCGCGCTCAAGGACGGCGACGCCCTCACAAGGATCAAGATCCCGGCGCTCGATGTCGACGTGGTGGTGGTGGAGGGCACCTCTGCCAGTGCGCTGCGGGCCGGAGCCGGCCATTACCCGAAGACACCGCTGCCCTGCGAGGCGGGCAACGTGTCCATCGCCGGGCACCGCACCACCTACGGCAAGCCGTTCGCCAACGTCGACCGGCTCAAGACGGGTGACACGATCATCCTGGAGACGCCAATCGGCTCGTGCACCTACGAGGTGAGCAGGGCGCCCTTCGTCACCACGCCGGTCGACTTCTCTGTCGTGGCCAACGACCCGGCGGTCCACGCCCTCACCCTCACCACGTGCAATCCCAAGGGCTCGGCCAGGGAGCGCCTCGTCATCAAGGCCACGCTCACAAAGGGCGCGGCGACCCAGGCATGACGGCTCGCCTGCCCAGGGGGGTGGTGGCCGCCAGCGTCGTGCTGGCGGGGTTGGTCATGCAGGCCCAGCCGGCGTCGGCGCACGCCACGGTGACGGTCTCGTCGCCCGGCGCCAGCCAGGTGCTCGACGTTCCCGAGGGCACCGTTACCGGGCAGATCTCGCTCGGCACGCACACCCTGGGCGGCACCTCGGTCGACAAGGTCACCATGAGGCTGTCGCTCGGCGGCCAGCCCGACGTCACGGCCAACCAGGCCCCGACCGGCAACACCTTCTCCTTCCCGGTCGACCTCCCCCGCAACGGCTCGTACGACGTCACGATCTCGGCGTTGTGGAAGCACACCGCCTTCGGTGACAGCACCACCGGCACCGCCGCTGCCACCCGGACCTTCCTCGTCGCCGTTTTTCCCGCCCGGCCCAAGAACGTGAGGACCGCCGTCGACGCCGCCTCCCGCTCCGTGGCGGTCACGTGGGACAAGAACGCCGAGCCCGACCTCATCCGCTACGAGGTCAGGCGGTTCAAGGGCACCAGCTCCGACTTCACCACCGTGGCCAAGCCCAGGCCAAGCGAGACCAGCTTCGTCGACGCCACCACCTCAGCCGCCGGCGGCGACTACCGCTACCAGGTAGTGGCCGTGCGCAAGGGCGTGCCGGGGAACGAGGAGCTCAGCTCCGACCCGTCCGAGATGACGGCCGAGTCCACCGCCAAGGTGCCCGACCCGCCGCCCCCGCCCACCACCGCCGCTCCGGCCGGCTCCGCCGGTACCGCCGGTACCGCCGGTACCGCCGGTGCCGCCGCCGCCGCCGGCGGCGGGACGGGCACAGCGTCCTCCATCCCCGCCGGCAGCCCGGGCGCCCTCACAACCCCCGGCACCGTCGACGTGTCGGGCTTCAACAACGTGCGCAACCAGACCCGCTCCGTCACGCCCCGCACGCTCCCCCTGCCCGACCCTGGTTTCCAGAGCACCCTGCCCTTCGCCCCCGGTGAGAGGATCGCCGACGAGCCCCTGGTCGACGAGGGCGGCGACCTGGGCGAGGTGGCCGCCGACAGCCGGTACCGGGAGCTGGGTGACGAGACGTCGAGCACCGACAAGGCCCGCACGATGGCCTTCTTCGCCGCCGGCCTGCTGGCGACGGTGCTGCTCATGCACGTCCTGTGGGTGAAGAGCGAGGTGAGGCGGGTCCCGCTCGAGGCGCTCGAGCCCGAGGACCTGGTGCCGGCAGACGGGTGGTCGTCGTCGGGCAAGGGTCGCCGCGGCCGCCGCAAGGACGGCCCGGGCCCCACTCTCGATGACATCGGCGAGACCGACTACGCGCCCGTTGTCGTGGCCCCCGACCTGAAGGGCGCCAGGGGGCCCGCCCGCCCAGGCGCCCGGGCCGGGCGCCGCCAGAGGGTCACCACCGGCGCCTGACGGTCATGGTCGATGGACCGGCCTCCCGGGCGGTCACTGGTGCACCATCCCTACGGGATGCCGCACAGTGCATTGCTCGATGGACCGGCCTCCCGGGCCGGTCACGGGACCTCCTCGCTGAACTCGGCCGGGCCCCCATGAGGGCCGCCGTCCGGACGTCGAGTGTCTGGTCCGAGCCGGTGCGGGGTAGCTTTCCGGGGCAAGCGGCGCGCGGGCGCCCGGAGGGAGGATCGTCATGGATCTCGGTCTCGACGTCACCGAGTACGACAACGGCATCACCGTGCTCGCGGTTCGTGGCGAGGTCGACGTGTACACGGCGCCCAGGCTCCGGGAGAAACTCGTCGAGCTGGTGAGCAAGGGCAAGCACCAGATCGTGGTCGACCTGGAGGCGGTGGACTTCCTGGACTCCACCGGGCTCGGCGTGCTGGTGGGCGGCCTCAAGCGCCTGCGCAGCCACGAGGGGGACCTCAGCCTGGTGTGCACGCAGCAGCGCATCCTGAAGGTGTTCGAGATCACCGGCCTCACCAAGGTGTTCACGATCTACGAGTCCGTCGACGCCGCCACCACGGCTAAGTAGGAACCGGATGGAAGCGGTGGAGGCGGCCCCCGTGATCGAGCTGGAGATCCCCGCCCGGGCGGAGTACGTGGGGCTGGCCCGCCTGGTGATGTCGTCGTTGGCCACGGCCCGGCGAGCGCTGGCCGAGGAGCGGATCGACGACCTGAAGTTGGCTGTCTCCGAGGCGTGCACCAATGCCATCGAGGCGCACGCCGACGTCGACGTCGACGAGCGGGTCACCCTGCGCTGGTCCGAGGGCGACGACCGCCTGGAGGTCCAGATCGAGGACCGGGGCCAGGGTTTCGACCCGGGTCAGCTCCCCGAGCACCCGCCCGTCACCGACCCGGAGCGCCTCAACTTCGAGCGGGGCCTCGGCATCCCCCTCATCCGCACCCTGGTCGACGAGGTTTCCTTCGACCCGTCCGAAGCGGGCACATCGGTGCGGTTGGTCATGTTCTGCGGTCCTGCCGACGATCTCGACGTGTCGTCGTAACGGCGTCCATGCGCTACAACTGATCCATGGCGCTCAAGAAGGCGTTCAAGCGCTTCACCACCCCGGTCAGCGAACTCGATCGCGACCGCCTGCGGGACTTCTGCTCCAAGGTCGACGGCGTCACCTGCATCAGCGACTGCCAGCCCCGCGCCGAGGTCACCGTGGTCGGCGAGATCACCAACGTCCGCATCGTCCCCCGGCCGGACGGCTCGCCGTGGCTGGAGGCGACGGTGAAGGACGGCACCGGCTCGCTCGAGGTCATGTGGACCGGCCGCACCCACATCGCCGGCGTGGTGGCAGGCCGCCGGCTCATCGTGAGCGGTCGGGGCAGCCCCAAGGGCCGAGGCGGCCGCCTCCTCGTCACCAACCCCCGCTACCAGCTGCTCGCCTAGCGTCTTCGTCCGCCGCCCTCCCCGGCGACTGCGGCCGCCGGCTTCCGCCGGCGCTCTGCTACTCGGGCCGCCCCTACCGCCCGACGAGGATCCTCCTCACTGCTTCCTCGGACTCCGGCGTCACCAGCACGAGGACCTCGTCGCCGGCCTGGAGGACGGTGTCGCCCCTGGGGACGATGACGTGGCTCTCGCGGACGACGGCCACGACGGTGGCGTCCCGGGGGGCCCCGAGCTCCTGGATCGACTGCTTGGCGGCCGGCGAGTCGTCGGCCAGGGTGACCTCGACCAGCTGGGCGTCTCGGAACTGGAGCAGGCGCACGAGTGATCCCACCGACACCGCTTCCTCCACCAGGGCGGTGAGGAGGTGGGGCGTGGACACCGAGACGTCGACGCCCCAGGACTCGTTGAACAGCCAGTAGTTCTTGGGGTGGTTCACCCGGGCGACCACGCGCGGCACCGCGAACTCCTGCTTCGCCAGCAGCGACACGACCAGGTTGTCTTCGTCGTCGCCGGTGGCGGCCACCACCACGTCGGCGTCGGCCAGGCCGGCCTCGTGGAGGTTGTTGACCTCGCAGGCGTCGCCCACGTACCACTGCACGTCGACGGTGGGCGACACCCGCGCCACCACGTCAGGGTCCTGCTCGATGATGAGGACCTCGTGGCCGGCGGCGTGCAGGTCGGCCGCGATGTACGTGCCGACGTTGCCCCCGCCGGCGATGGCGACCTTCACCTGGCTGCCTCCGCCCCCGCCTGCAGGCGGAGCTCCAGATCGTCCACGCTGTCACGCGACACCATGATGTGCAGCACGTCGCCCTCCTGGCCCACCAGGTTCGGCCCCACCATCTTGGCCACGCCGGCCCGGGTGACGGCGGCCACGCGGAAGGCATCCTGGTGGCCCATCCGGCTGAGGCGCTGGCCGGCCCAACCATCCGGCAGCACTCGTTCGACCATGGAGATGCCGCCCGAGGCGTCGGCCCACTCGACCACGGACGCGGCCGGGAACAGCCGGCGCAGCATCTGGTCTGTGGTCCACTGGACCTGGGCAACCGTCGGGATGCCGAGGCGCTCGTAGATCACGGCCCGGCGGGGATCCTGGATCCGGGCCACCACCGAGGGGATCTGGTAGGTCTCCCGGGCGATGCGGGCGGTGAGGATGTTGGAGTTGTCGCCGCCGGTGGCCGCCGCCAGCGCCTGCGCCTCCCTGACGCCAGCCTGCTCGAGATGGTCACGGTCGAAGCCGAAGCCCACCACCGCCTTCCCTCCCCAGTCGTCGGGCAGGTAGCGCTGGAAGGACCTGCGGTCCTTGTCGATCACGGCGACGGAGTGGCCGGCTCCGTCGAGGTTCATCGCCAGCTCCGATCCCACCCGTCCGCACCCAACCACCACGACATGCATCGCCCCATCCAAATGCAGGCCACGGCTCGGCACAACTTCACCACCGGCCGGCGCCGTCCGGGAGGGCCCACCGCCCACCTCGTGCTCCAGCCGCCGACTGCGACGCCGCCACGCTGAAACGGGGATCTTGGTCGTTGTTTTTCGGCTGGCAAAATTGTAAGTTCAGAGGTCGAGAACTATGGATGCATCACTTACGAAGTCCGAACGCGAGACGCTGAAGTCGATCTACCGGCTCACCGGTGGTCACGACGCCGCTCCCGACGCCCACACCGGGATGCTGGCCGAGGCGCTGAAGGTGAGCCCCGGCACGGTGACCGCGACCGTCAAGCGCCTGGCCGACCGGGGCCTGGCCGACCACAAGCCGTACCGAGGCGTCGAGCTCACCGCCCAGGGCCGCCGAGCGGCGGTCGCCGCCATCCGCCGCCACCGCATCGTGGAGCGGTTCCTGGCCGACATGCTCGGTTACGCGTGGAACGAGGCCGACCGCTTCGCCGCCAGCTTCGAACACGAGCTGCCCCAGGAGGTGGAGGACCGCCTGTACGTGGCGCTCGACCGTCCCGCTGCCTGCCCGCACGGGTTCCCCATTCCCGCCCCCGAGATGGCCGACATCCCCGAGCTGCCGCCCCTGTACGCCCTGGAGCCGGGTGACGTGGCCGTAGTGGCCGTGCCCGGGTCCACCGACGCCGATGTCGTCGCCTTCCTCGACACCCTGGGCCTGCGCCCCGGTGTGCGGGTGGAGGTCCGTGAGAAGCACCCGTTCGACGGCCCCATGGTGCTGCTGGTGGACGGCCACCGGCGCACCGTGGGCGACAAGGTCGCCCGCCAGATCTACGTCCGCCTGGAAGCGGTCGAGCCACCCGCGCCCGACCCACTCGTCCAGGCTCCCCTCGAAGCTGAAAAGGAGTCCGCGTGAACCTCTACGCCGCCGAAGGCGGGTACCAGTCCTTCCACCTGGGAGGAGGCGAGTTCCTCATCCTGGGCCTGTCGGCGGCGTCCGCCGTGCTCGCGCTGGCGGTCGGCTTCTCGCTTCGGCGGGGGGTGCTGGCCCAGGACAAGGGAACGCCGGTCATGCAGGAGATCGCCACGTCGATCCAGGAGGGGGCCCTGGCCTACCTCAAGCGCCAGTTCCGCACCGTCGGGGTCATTCTGGTGCCGCTGGCCGCCATCGTGTTCATCACGTCGACCAAGATCGTCAAGCCGAACGGCGAGGTCGCCCTGTCGTTCGCCCAGTCTGGCCTGTTCCGCACGCTGGCCTTCGTCGCCGGTGGTTGCCTGTCCGGCCTCACCGGCTACATCGGCATGACCCTCGCCACCCAGGGCAACGTGCGCACCGCCGCCGCGGCCAAGCGCAACTCGCTGCCCGACGCGCTCAAGGTGGCCTTCCGCACCGGCGGCGTGGCCGGCATGTTCACCGTGGGCCTCGGCCTGCTCGGCGCCACCCTCATCATCCTGATCTTCCAGAACACCAGCTCCGCCATCCTCGTCGGGTTCGGCTTCGGCGGCTCCCTCCTCGCCCTGTTCCTGCGGGTGGGCGGCGGCATCTTCACCAAGGCGGCCGACGTGGGCGCCGACCTGGTCGGCAAGGTCGAGGCCGGCATCCCCGAGGACGACCCCCGCAACCCGGCCACCATCGCCGACAACGTGGGCGACAACGTGGGCGACTGCGCCGGCATGGCCGCCGACCTGTTCGAGAGTTACGAGGTCACCCTGGTCGCCTCCATCATCCTCGGCGTCTCCGGTTTCGCCGCCGTCGGCGCCAACCCCGCCCTCGGCCTGGTGTTCCCGCTGGCCGCCCGGGCCGTGGGCGTGCTGGCCTCCATCGCCGGCGTGTACGCGGTGAAGGCCAAGCCGGGCGACACCGATGCCCTCAAGCCCATCAACCGTGGCTTCCTCACCGCCGGCGTCATCACCGTGGTCGGCGTGGGCCTGCTGGGCCTGCTCTACGTGGGCGACGGCATCGACGGCGTGCTGAACGGCCGCAGCGAGGCCACCCTGTCCAACGTGGGCCTGCGCTGCTTCGGCGCCGTCGTCATCGGCCTGATCCTGGCCCAGGCGGTCAGCCGCCTCACCGAGTACTTCACGGCCACCCACCACGCACCGGTGCGCGAGATCGCCGAATCCACCCGCACCGGGCCGGCCACGGCGATCCTGTCGGGCACCTCGGCCGGCCTGGAGAGCTCGGTGTACGCCATCATCGCCATCGCCCTCGCCATCGGCGTGTCCCTGGGCCTCGGCGGTGGCAACCTCCAGTTCTCGCTCTACCTCGTCGCCCTGTGCGGCATGGGCATGCTGGCCACCACGGGCGTGATCGTGTCGGAGGACACCTTCGGCCCGGTGTCGGACAACGCAGCCGGCATCGCCGAGATGTCGGGCGAGTTCCACGGCGAGCCCGAGCGCATCATGGTGAGCCTCGACGCGGTGGGCAACACCACCAAGGCCGTCACCAAGGGCTTCGCCATCGGCTCCGCCGTCATCGCCTCGGTGGCCATCTTCGCCAGCTTCATCGAGACGGCGGCCCAGGAGACCCTCGACGCCGGCACGTTGGAGCGCCTCCAGGGCACTGCCCGGGGCGTTTTCGACGCCATCCCGATCAACGTGGCCGACCCCAAGGTGTTCATCGGCCTGCTCATCGGCGGGGCCGTGCCGTTCCTGTTCTCGGCCCTCGCCATCAACGCGGTGAGCCGCACGGCCGGCGTGGTGGTGCAGGAGGTCAGGCGCCAGTTCGCAGACGGCCTGATCATGAAGGGCCTGAAGAAGCCCGACCACGCCCCCGTCATCGACATCTGTACAGCGGCGTCGCTGCGAGAGCTGGTCACACCCGCCCTGCTCGCGGTCCTCACACCTGTGATCGTCGGCTTCGGCATCGGCTTCACCGCCCTGGGCGCCTTCCTGGTGGCGGTGATCCTGGTCGGCCAGCTGATGGCCAACTACCTGTCCAACGCCGGCGGCGCCTGGGACAACGCCAAGAAGTACATCGAGGACGGCAACGAGGGCGGCAAGGGCTCCGAGGCCCACAAGGCGGCCGTCATCGCCGACACGGTGGGCGACCCCTTCAAGGACACCGCCGGGCCGGCCCTCAACCCGCTCATCAAGGTGATGAACCTGGTGTCACTGCTGGTCCTGCCCGCCATCATCAACCAGCAGGACAACGACGGCGTGCGCTTCACGGTGGCCGGCCTGGCCCTCGTGGTGCTCATCGGCGCCATCGCCTTCTCCAAGCGCAAGTCGGACGGCATCGGCGGTGCCCTGCCCGCCCCGTCCGCTGCGGTCGCCGCCTCGCCGGCCATGGCCATGGCGACCGCCGGGTCCACCGACGGCCGGGGTGGGCCGGGCCCGGACGAGCCCGTGCAGCTTGCCGTCGATGCCCTCGACCGCTGGATCGTCGACCTCGGCGAGGGCGACGAGCGCCTGCGGGCCCAGCTCACGGCCGCCCGGTTCCAGCTGGCGCCGGCTGCTACCTCGCCGGATGGTCAGGGGCCGGCTGGTCCGGAGCAGGAGTCGAACGGCTCACCTGCCGGGCCCGACGCACCTCGAGGAGCACGGGGACAAAGGAAGCAGCGACCAGACACGCAATGATCGGAAGCAGGTACTTGTCGACGTCGACCGCCTCGCCCAGCGCGTAGCCGATCATGGTGACGCCGACGCCCCACAGCAGGCCGCCCACCACGTTGTAGGTGGCGAAGGTGCGGTAGGGCATGTCGCTCATGCCGGCCACGATGGGGGCGAAGGTGCGTACGACGGGCACGAAGCGGGCCAGCACGATGGTGCGTGGGCCCTTGTCGTCGAAGTAGGCCTGCGCCTTCTCGAGGTGCTTCTTCTTGAACAGGCGGGAGTCGGGCCGGCCGAACAGGGCCGGCCCGACCTTGTTGCCGAAGGCGTAGCCCACCTGGTCGCCGACCACCGCCGCCAGGAAGACGCCGACGAGGATGACCGGCAGGTTCAGGTCGCCCTTGGCGGCGAAGACACCGGCGGTGACCAGCAGCGAGTCGCCGGGCAGGAAGAAGCCGAACATCAGGCCCGACTCGGCGAAGACGACCAGGATCACCCCGATGGTGCCGAAAGTGGTGATCAGGTGGTCGGGGTTCACCAGGTCCATCGGTGGAGGCTACCGGGGGGTGTCGCGCCCGCTCGTGAGTGCCACGTTTGACAAGAGCCGTCGTGCCGCCCACGCTGACGCCGTCATGCCCAAGCCCCTCGTCATCGTGGAGTCGCCGGCCAAGGCGAAGACCATCGCCGGCTACCTCGGCTCCGGCTACGTAGTCGAGTCGTCCGTCGGCCACGTCCGCGACCTGCCCAACGACGCCTCGGAGATCCCCGCCGCCTACCAGGGAGAACCGTGGGCCCGGCTGGGGATCGACGTCGACAACGACTTCAAGCCCCTCTACGTGCTGTCGGGCAGGGGAAAGGACGTGGTCAAGCGGCTCAAGGCCCTGCTCAAGGACGCCAGCGAGTTGTACCTCGCGACCGATGAGGACCGCGAGGGCGAAGCCATCGCCTGGCACCTGAGCGAGGTGCTGGCGCCTCGCGTGCCGGTGAAGCGGATGGTGTTCCACGAGATCACCGCGCCGGCCATCAGGCGGGCGGTGGAGGACACCCGCGACCTCAACATGCCCCTGGTCGACGCCCAGGAGACGCGCCGCCTCCTCGACCGGCTCTACGGCTTCGAGGTTTCGCCGGTGCTGTGGCGGCGGATCAAGCCCAAGCTTTCGGCCGGGCGGGTCCAGAGCGTGGCCACCCGCATGACCGTCGAGCGGGAGCGGGAGCGCATGAAGTTCCGGGCCGCCGGCTGGTGGGACCTGGACGCGGCGCTGGCCAAGCACGACAGCACGGTCAACGCCGGCCTCGTCGCCCTCGACGGCAGGCGCCTGGCCACAGGCAAGGACTTCACCCAGGACGGCTCTCTCAAGCCCGCCGCCGACGTGGTGCGCCTCGGCGAGGCCGATGCCTCCGGCCTGGCCGGCCGCCTGGCCGACTCGGCCTTCACCGTTCGCTCGGTGGAGGAGAAGCCGTACCGCCGCTCGCCGTACGCGCCGTTCATGACGTCGACGCTCCAGCAGGAGGCCGGTCGCCAGCTGCGGTTCGACTCCAAGCGCACCATGCAGGTGGCGCAGCGACTGTACGAGAACGGCTTCATCACCTACATGCGCACCGACAGCACGAGCCTGTCCGCCGCCGCCGTGGCGGCTGCCCGCCGGCAGGCTTCGCAGCTGTACGGCAGCCAGTACGTGCCCGACCAGCCCCGCCGGTACGCCCGCAAGGTGAAGAACGCCCAGGAGGCGCACGAGGCCATCCGTCCCGCCGGGGACGACTTCCGGATGCCCGACCAGGTCGCCGGCCGGCTCGGCGCCGACGAGCGTCGCCTGTACGAGCTGATCTGGAAGCGCACGGTGGCGTCGCAGATGGCGGACGCGGTGGGCAACACGGTGCAGGTGCGCATCGGGGCGGTGTCGTCCACCGGCGAGGACGCAGAGTTCGCCACCAGCGGCAAGGTCATCACCTTTCCCGGCTTCTTCCGTGCCTACGTCGAGGGCTCCGACGATCCCGACGCCGTTCTCGAGGACCGCGAGGTGCGCCTGCCGGCGCTGGCGGTGGGCGACGCCCTCGACCTCCGCCGCCTCGAGGCCAAGTCCCACACCACCCAGCCCCCGGCCCGGTTCACCGAGGCATCGCTGGTCAAGGCGCTGGAGGACAAGGGGGTGGGCCGCCCGTCCACCTACGCCAGCATCATCTCCACCATCCAGGCCCGCGAGTACGTCTGGAAGCGGGGCCAGGCCCTCGTGCCCACCTTCACCGCCTTCGCCGTGGTGAACCTGCTGGAGCAGCATTTCGCCCACCTGGTCGACTACGACTTCACGGCCAGGCTGGAGGACGAGCTCGACGGCATCGCGGCCAAGCGCCAGGAGCGGGTGCCGTGGCTGTCGAAGTTCTATTTCGGGGGCGACACGCCGGGCCTCAAGGCCCTGGTGGCAGACCGGCTCGACCAGATCGACCCGAGGGAGATCAACTCGATCCCCATCGGCGCCGACGCAGAAGGCCGTGAGATCGTCGTGCGGGTGGGGCGCTACGGCCCCTACCTCCAGCGGGGTGAGGACCGGGCAAGCGTTCCCGACGAGCTCGCACCCGACGAGATCACCATCGAGAAGGCGGGTGAGCTCCTCGACGCCCCGAGCGGCGACCGGGAGCTCGGCACCGACCCGGCGACGGGGCTGGCCGTGGCGGTGAAGGCGGGGCGCTACGGGCCCTACGTCCAGTTGGGAGCGATCGAGGGCACCGGGTCCAAGGCGGCCAAGCCGCCCACCGCATCGCTGTTCAAGACCATGACGCCCGAGGCCGTCACCCTCGAGGACGCCCTGCGCCTGCTCACCCTGCCCCGCGTGGTGGGTGTCGACCCGACGGGCGACGAGGAGATCGTGGCCCTCAACGGCCGGTACGGGCCGTACCTGAGGAAGGGCACCGACAGCCGCAGCCTGGAGTCCGAGGAGCAGCTGTTCTCGGTGACCCTCGACGAGGCGCTGGCGATCTACGCCCAGCCCAAGACGCGGCGGGGCCAGACTGCTGCCGCCCCCCTCCGGGAGCTGGGCGACGACCCGGTCACCGGCACCCCGATGGTGATCAAGGACGGCCGCTTCGGTCCCTACCTCACCGAGGGCACGGTCAACGTCACCGTCCCGCGGGGCGAGGCGGTGGAGGACATCACGCCCGAGCGGGCGGCCGAACTGCTGGCCGACAAGCGGGCCAAGGGCCCGGCGCCCAAGCGCAAGAAGGCGGCCCGCACGACCAAGGCGGCCGCCACGAAGCGCAAGCCGGCGGCCGGTGCGTCCAAGGCCTCGAAGGCCACGAAGACCACCAAGTCGGCAGCCAAGAAGGTCGCCGGCGCAACCGGGGTGAAGCAGCGGCGGAAGACAGGATGACCGGACCGGGAGCCTCCGTCCCATAGCCTGAGCGGCGTGGCCGAGGCGTCCCGCAGGAGGAAGCCCCGGGCGCGTCCCGGCGACGAGCCGCCCACGGAGCCGCTGCCCGCCCCGCACCCAACGCCGCCTCGGGCGCCGGCCCCCGGGCCCGACCAGGCGGCCACCGCTGCGATGAGCGCAGCCACCGCTGCGATGAGCACAGGGCGGCCGCCGCCCCCGGGCCCCCACGAGGTGACCTCGGTCACCCGCCTGTTCGGCTCACCGACCTTCTTCCGCCTGTGGATGGCCCAGGTGGTCTCGTCACTCGGCGACTGGATCGGCTTCGTGGCCGTCACCGCCATCGCCGCCCGCCTCGGCGGCAAGTCGAGCGAGACGGCGGTGGCCGTCGTGCTGTCCGCCCGCCTCCTGCCCGGCTTCTTCCTCGCTCCCGCCGCCGGCGTGTTCATCGACCGGTGGGACCGAAAGAAGGTGATGGTGTCGTGCGACATCGGGCGCGGGCTGGTGCTGGCCACGCTGCCCTTCGTAGAAACCATCCCAGGGCTGTTCTTCGCCTCGCTGCTCCTCGAGGTGTTCACCCTCATGTGGTCGCCGGCCAAGGAGGCGTCGGTGCCCAACATGGTGCGCCCGGAGTTCCTGGCCAACGCCAACTCGCTGTCGCTCGTCGCCGCCTACGGCACCTTCCCGATCGGCGCCGCCCTGTTCGCGTTCCTGGCCACGGTGGCCAAATGGCTGGGGAACGTCGATGCCCTGGGCGCCCTGAAGGTCGACCAGGAGTTCGTGGCCATCTACTTCGACGTCCTCACCTTCTTCCTGTCGGCGAGCCTGATATCCACCCTCACCCTGCCCCGGTCCGAGCGTTCGGTCGACGTTGGCAAGGGCGGCATCGACTTCCGGCGCACCTTCCGGGAACTGGCCGAAGGCGGACGCTTCATCCGTGACAGCGCCGTGGTGCGAGCCGTGATCCTGGGCATCGGCACGGGCCTCATCGGCGGCGGGATGGTGGTGCCGCTCGGGCCGGTGGCCTCCGCCAAGATCTACGGCGCCGGCACAGCCGGCTTCGGGCTGTTGCTGGCCGCCTTGGGCTTCGGTGTGGCGGCCGGCATCATCGGGCTCAGCATCCTGCAGAAACGCGTGCAGCACGAACGGATTTTCGTGATCTCGGTGCTGGGCGCCGGCGCCTCCCTGGTGACCGCTGCGTGCATGTCCACCATCACCTTGGCCGTCGTGTTCGCCGCCGCCCTGGGGCTGTGCGCCGGGTCGGTGTACATCCTCGGCTTCACGATTCTGCAGACCAACGTGGAGGACGAACTGCGGGGGCGAATCTTCGCCCTCCTGTACACGCTCGTGCGCTTCTGCCTCCTGCTCGCCTTCACGCTCGCCCCGGCCACGTCGCGCCTGCTCGACAGCCTGTCGGACCACCTGTTCGACCGCTCGGTGTCCTTCGGCGGCTTCACCGTCTTCCTGCCCGGCGTGCGCATCACCCTGTGGCTCGGCGGCATCATCATCCTCGTCGCCGGCCTGCTGGCCCACAGGGGCCTCAAGGTCGCCTCCGCCCGGGGGGCGGACCAGTGAGCCTGCTGATCGCCTTCGAAGGAGGCGAGGCATGCGGCAAGACGACACAGTCGGCCCTGCTGGCCGACCGCCTCCGCGGTGTCCTGACGCGCGAGCCTGGCGGCACGGCGATGGGGGAGCGGGTGCGGGGTCTGCTGCTCGACACGGCGTCGGGCGCGATCGACCCGCGCGCCGAGGCCATGCTCCTCGCCGCCGCCCGGGCCCAGCACGTGGCCCAGGTGGTGGCGCCGGCGCTGGCCGCCGGGCGCCACGTGGTCACCGACCGGTACTCCCACTCGTCCCTGGCCTACCAGGGCTACGGGCGGGGGCTCGCGCTCGACGAGGTGCGTCACCTGTCGGACTGGGCCACCCGCGGCCTGTGGCCCGACGCCGTGATCCTGCTCGACCTGCCGCCCGAGGTGGCCGAGGCCAGGCGGGGCCACCCCGACCGCTTCGAGGCGGAGGGCCGGGCCTTCCACCGCCGGGTCGAGGAGGGCTTCCGCACGCTGGCCGCCGACGACCCTGTGCACTGGCGGGTGGTGGACGGGTCCGGGTCGGTCGACGAGGTGGCGGCGCGGGTGTGGGCGTCGGTGGCGGGGCTGGTGGCGTCGTGAGTGGCGCCTGGCGGCCCGCGCCCCGACCGTTCCTGCCGGCAGATCGTCGTGGTTTTCGCAGCGACTCGCCGACACGCTGGTCGGGGACGGTGGAACTCCGAGGTCGACGGCAGGGTGGGCCTCGCGAGTGAGGCGGGAGTCGTGGGTGGAAGGCGCTGCTGCAACGGACGGGCCGGCTGGGACCGGGCAGCTGTTCGCCGGGCTCATCGGCCAGGAGCGGGTCGTGGCCCAGCTATGGGGCGCCGCCGCGTCGCCGGTGCACGCCTACCTGCTGGTCGGGCCGCCGGGCACCGGCAAGCGGGCGGCGGCCCGCTCGTTCGCCGCTGCTCTGCTGTGTCCCGACGGCGGCTGCGGCGACTGCGGCGAGTGCACCCGGGCGCTCAGTGGTGTGCACCCCGATGTTGTGGTGCGCGAGCGCACCGGCGCCTACATCTCGGTGGGCGACGCTCGGGAGATCGGGCGGCTGGGCTCCCTGAGCCCGGTGGAAGGGCGCCGGAAGGTGCTGGTGCTGGTGGACTTCCACCTCGTCGAGGACGCCGCCCCTGCGCTCCTCAAGGCCATCGAGGAGCCCCCGGCGACCACGGTGTACGTGATCCTGGCCGAGCACGTCCCGCCCGAGTTGGTCACCATCGCCAGCCGCTGCGCCCAGCTCGACTTCGCCCCGGTGCCGGCCGATCGCCTGACCGCCGCTCTGGTCGCCGAAGGCCTCGACCCGCAGGTGGCGGCGGAGGTGGCGTCGGCATCGGGTGGCCGCCCTGACCGGGCCCGCCTCCTCGCATCCGACGCAGGCTTCGCCGCCCGCCGTGCCGCCTGGCGCGACGCCGCTGGCCGCCTGGACGGCACCGGCTTCGCGGCCGCCTCGCTGGCCGACGAGCTGCTGGCCGGCCTGGAGACGGTGGTGGAGCCGCTCACGGCCCGCCAGGCCGAGGAGGTGGCCGAGCTGGCCGAGCGGGTGCGCCTCTACGGCGACAGGCCGGGGGAACGCAAGGAGCTGGACGCCCGCCACAAGCGGGAGGAGCGGCGCATCCGTACCGACGAGCTCCGCTTCGGCCTCGCCACCCTCGCCGCCGCCTACCGGGACCGCCTGGCCGCCGCCAGGGACCCCGGCCCTGCGCTGGCGGCCGTGCAGGCGGTCCATGCGGCCAACGAGGCGCTCGCCCGCAACCCCAACGTCACCCTGTTGCTCCAGGCCCTCCTGGTCCGCCTCGGCCGCTTGGAAGTAGGCGTCGCCGGCCCTCGCCCGCCGCTACGCTGAACGCTCACGCCCGGGTAGCTCAGACGGCAGAGCAACGCACTCGTAATGCGTAGGTCAGGAGTTCGATTCTCCTCTCGGGCTCTACCAGGGGTTTTATGCCCGGAGGGGCTGGCGCACCGCTTCCACAGCGAATAACCTGGCCAAAATGAAGAGGCAGAAACTTGCCCCTGACCAGGGCATGGGCGACCTTTCCACCCTCCTCGAGAGCTGGCGCATCACGCTGCGGGCCCAGAACAAGGCGCCCCGCACGATCGACCTCATCCCCACGTAGCCGCCTTCCGTCGAAGGGAGGCGGCTGTCATGACCGATCAGCCGGACGACGGCCAGGAACGGAGCCTGTTCGTCTCATGGCGCGACCCGGTCGGTTCCAACCATCCGATCGGGCGCCTTCTTCGTCGGCTTGGCCCGGACGGCGAGGCGTACCGCTTCTCCTACCTGAAAGCGGTCGAACAGCTCGAAGAATTCGAACCCCTGCCCGGTCTTCCCGACCTTCACCGCAGGTACGAGAGCAGTCGCCTGTTCCCCGTGTTCGCCAACCGGCTGATGCCGCGCAGTCGTCCCGATTTCGGCCTGCTGGCATCGCGCGTCGATCTCGACCGCGACGCCGACCCGTTCGAGGTCCTCGCCCGCACCGGGGGTCGACGGGTCACCGATCGGATCGAGGTCTTTGCTCCGCCCGAGCGCACTCCGGCCGGCGAGAGCACCCTGCTGTTCCTGGCTCGGGGAATCCGCGACGTCCCCGGTGCCGTCGAGGCCGTGGCGAGGCTCGCAGCCGGCGATCGCCTGGTCGTCGCGGATCAGCCGGACAATGAGTCCAGCGCTCGGGCCATCCTCCGGCGGGCGACCGACGCCAGCCAGATCGGGTGGGTGCCCGACTATCTCGTCGAGCACGTGCACGAGCTGCGCCAGCTCAACGGCGAAGACCCCGTGATCACCGTCGAGCACGTGAACGACGCCACGGTCGCCGCCCACATGCGTCTGTTGTGCCGGCTCAGAGCGCCATGGCCCGACGGGTACAAGCCGTTCGCCGACGAGGCGTTCCAGCCTCTCGCCGATCTGGCCTGATCGGCGGTACCTTTCCGGGGCTCTACCGATCCGTCCTCGTGGCGCGGGAGCGTCGTGCCTGTACTGAGCGAAGAGAGCCAGTCTGGCGACAGTGGGCCCTGCTGGCCGCCCAGCCCGACGCCGGCGCTCGAGTCGGGCAGCCTGCCGTCGGGTCGACGTGAAATACGAGTCGCTGCCTCGGAGTAGTGCTCCGCTTCATCGAGCGGCTGATGATGACGGACGCGGGCGGGCTTGGCGTCAGCCGGCTGCTCGGAACGCCTCGTACCGCTCTGCAAGCGAGTTTGGGTTCGGACGATGGTCCTTGCGCGACGGGACGACCACGAGCTTGTTGCCCTGTAGGTCTTGGAGGCCGTGGCGGAGCATGGGTCCATCGACTTCGGCGAGCACGTCCTGCCGGATTTCCACGACGAGGTCGGGCCTGATCCCCACGATGTTTCGGTCGAACGCCGCATGGTGGAGCTTGCACATGGCGAGACCGTTGCTCACCACGGGAAGCCCTCCCGGGTGGGAGTCGGGGAGAATGTGAGCGGCATCTAGGAGCTCGACATGGTTGAGCCGGCACACGGCACATGAATCGCGGTAGGCAAGGAGCACACGCTGACGGAACGCGAGCTGGTGGAGACGTTGACGCGCCAGGCGGGTGACGTAGGCGCGTCGAGCGTCATCTACGACCTCCACGGTCAGGTCTGGCCGTAGAACCTGCGGGTCGTCCATGGCGATCGTGAACGTCAGGGACGACGGGTCGTCGTGGACGATGAAGACGGGCCACTCGGGGCGATACCAGCCCGGCGCCGTCCCGAACAAGTAGACCAGCGGTAGCTGACGCTCCATCGCTCGCCGAAGGCCGACATTGTCGTGGTGGAGTGGGTTGATCCCGCGGTAGCGGTAGCGCAAGAAGCCGTCGGCTCCCACTTCGTCTTCGTACGGGCGGTCCCGGCCCTCGACCACGGGCACGGTTGTGACGCTCAGCGGCGCATCGGGAAGGACCGCCGGCTTGAAAATCCCTTGAGGGCCCATGAGCGGGACTCGCCTGCCTTCGAGGCTGAAACCCTGACGCAGCACGTCAATCGGGAGAACCTCTCCTCGCTGATCGACTTGTTCCTTGAGCCATTGAAACGCCGCCAGCCGAACGAAGCGGTCACGGTCGGCGCTGTCCACCTCGTGGTTCTACACCTATGCGGGCATTGAATGGACGGGCTGGCCGGGGTGGGCCAATAGCGCACCATGACCACGACGAGATCCGACCTCGTCGTCGAGCGGGACGACGGGGCCGGCGTGGCGCTCGAGGTGAAGGCCGCCGCGCGGGTTGGTGGTGGGGATCTCAAGCGGCTTGCGCAAGCTCCGGGGCGCCAATGGCGACTCGTTCCTCGCCGGTGTCGTGCTCGACGCCGGGGACCGTTCGTACGACGTCGACGACCGCTCTACGTCATGCCCATCGACCGGCTCTGGACCACGCCGCGAGCTGGTCGAACTCGGCGGCCCGATGGTATGACCGCGGCCTACTTGTTCGGCCCCGCAGCCCGGGATCGTCGTGCCTGCGCCGAGCGGAGAGCCAGCTTGGTGAAGTGGGCCTTCCTGGCCGCCTCGGCGCGGCGCTGGCGCTCGGCGTCGGGCAGGGTTCCGTCCGGGTCGACCTGGCGCTCGAAGCGGGCGAGGAAGGCGGCCCTGGCCGGCGCGGTCGTCTCCCGTGGGTCGCGCTTGGCGTGCAGGGAGTACGCCGCAATCCGAGCTCGCATGCTTCGCTCGGTCGGGGTCACGACGCCGCCCTGGCTGACTCTCGGTGCCTCATGGCCCTACTACTGGTGCGGAGGGGGTGGTCCGTATTGCAGATGTGGAGCAATCCGTGCTCGAGCCCCACTCGCATCTTTGCCGTCCTTCCAGGATCGGATGCCGGCCCCAACGGGGCCAGAGGTTGGCATCCGAGCCATGGTCAGCCGTCGCCGTCGCCGCGTGACGGGTCAAGGGAGGGGCGAAGCCCCAGCGGGGAGCGCAGCGCAGCGGAGCCCGGAGCGACCCTTGACGCGTCGTGAGCGGCGATGGCACCGGTCTTCTTCTGCGCCTCCGTCCGTCACCGTCACACCGCTACAGGTCGATCCCAAGGTCGCTGACATTTAGGTGAGGGGCGAGTTCGGGCGCGGCGAGATCCGCCACGTGGTCCCAGGCCAGCGCGTCGAGATAGTCGGCCGGCCGAGGGCCGATGGCACCGGCCAGCCCATACTCGTCGGTGACGAACCCGTCGGCGGGACTGCGGCCGAGCTCGCGGTGGCGGTAGGACTCGATGCGCTCGGCGCCGTCATGCCACCGGCTCGACCGATCCGTCCGGTCGGGGTGCTCGCCGAGGGCCGACACGAGGTACGCCGATGATGCGGACACGGCGGCCGAGATCTGGCGATCCAGCGCCGACTCCACCACGTCCAGACGCTCGGGCACGAGCTGCCGGGTCGGCAGGCTCGCTTCGACGGCCCCCAGTGCCGATTCGGCCTCCTGCACGGCGTCGAGGGCGGCGGCCTGGCGGCGGTCGGCGGCGTCCAGCGACTGGCGAGCCACGTCGATGCCGTGGCGGTCGCGGCGCCACCGTGGCGCCTCAAGCTCGCTGAGCCGATCGGCCAGGGTGGCGCGATCGGCCTCGACCTCGGAGAGATGGCGCCGGGCAAAGGCCACCGTTGCGGCGGCGCCGTCGTGTCGCCCCGGAGCGAGCCCGATGGCCAGCTGGCGTTGCAGATAGCGCCGTTCGACCGCCAGCTCAGCCGGCGACCGGCGGGCCAGGTGGACGACCTCGGCTCGTCGGAGCAGCGCAGCCGTCGTCTCGTAGTGGGCCATGGCGCTCCCGGTGGGAGCGGACCCCAGCGCCCAGGTGGCTCCGGCACCATCCTCGATCGGCGTCACGGCGAAACGGGCCCTGTAGACGGCGACCTCGCCGACGGCCCGGTCCCATTCCCTTCGGTCGAGGCCCCCGGCCGGACGCGGGCCGAGCCGCGCCACCAGGGCCGGATCGGGTTCGAGGCAGGCGGCGCTGGCGATCGCGGCGGCAGCCTGGCGGTACGCCCGGGCGGGGAGCGAGGTCGCCGGGTCCGGGCTGGCCTGGGCCAGCGACACCAGATCGGCCAGGTTGTGCGAGCGGCGCAGAGACGCCACCTCGACGGCGGCCGGGTCGGCGTCGACGGCGAGGCGCTCGGCTCGCTGCGCCTCCAGTTGGCGGACGACGGCCTCCAGGGTGGTGCTGTCGTTCTCCAGGCGGGGCAGGCCGAGGTGCTGGTCGGCCGACGGAGCAAGGTCGCGACGGCGCACCATGTACAGCCGGGCGTCGGCCCGGCCCCGGGTCAGCCCCACGTGCACGCCGGCACGGCTGGAGGCGTCGGTGCTCAGGTGCCGGCCCACCTGGTAGGTCTCGCCCTGGGCCATGTGGCTGGTCACGGCGTAGCTGTGGGCCAGGACGCCGACCACGCCCGGCCGCACCGCCTTGGCCAGAAACGCCTCGCCCACCTCGATGCGCCCCCGGCGGTCGAAGTCGACCACCACGGCGGGGTGGCGGCCGGCCCGCACCTCCACCACGCGGCCCCGCTCGCCGGTGCGCACGAAGTCGGAGCAGGCCGACCCTGGAGCCCGAAGGTCGCGCTGCTGCTCGACGGCGATCACCTCGTCACCGGCTTGGAAGCAGGTACCGGCCACCTCCAGCACGGGACCGGTGACGAAGCCGTTGGCGGCCAGGAGCATTCGGGCCCGGGCGTTGAGCTCCCGGCGTTCCACATGGTGGTCTGCCACCATCGACGAGCGGGGCTGGGAGGGTCGGCCACCCGGGCCACCCGGTCGACGTACCAGTCGGCCACCAGGGCGTCGAGCAGCTCCTCGGGCCTGTCCGCCTCAACCACTCGGTCGTCGCGACGTAGGCGCTCGACGGCCGCCGCGATCTGGCCGGCGGCGTACTCATCGGAGGCCAGGCGTACCTCGGTCATCTCCGCCGAGCCCTGGCGGCGACGCACCGCGAGTTCGGCCCGGTCCTCCGGGTAGCGCTCCAGGAGGGCTCGCCATCCACCGCCGGCCGCCACCGCCGTGTGCTGTGCCGGGTCGCCGATGAGGCGCAGGGCGGCGCCGGCCGCCTCCACGTGTCCAATGAGCCGGGCCAGCTCCCGGTTGGGGAGGGTGGAGGCCTCGTCGATGATCACCACGCTGCGCTCGTCGATCACCGTCCCCGCCGGCGCGGTGTCGAGGCGGTAGATCAGGCTGGCCAGCGTCGAGCACTCCATGCCGGTGGCGTCGCGCAGCACTTCGGTGGCTGTGCCCTGCACCACCGCCCCGATGGGCCGGTACCCGGCGTCCTCCCAGGCCCGGGCGGCGGCTGCCACGGCGAAGGTCTTGCCCGACCCGGCCGGGCCGAGGACGCACTGCACCCGGTGGCCGGCCGTACAGATGGAGCGCACCATGGCCACCTGGTCGTCGCCCAGCTCGGGACGGGTGGCCAGCACGGCCTCGAGCGACATGGAGGGCACCACGCCGGCACCCACGTGGCGGCCACGGGCGTAGGCGGCGAACAGCCGCTCCTCCACGTCCAGCATGGCAACGGTGGTGTACAGGGCCTCGTCGCCCACGGCGTTGAGCGTGCGGCCGTCGCGCAGGCGCACGACGTCGCGGTCGCGACCATCCCGGTGCTCGGGCTCGAGGCGCACGACGACGTCGGTGGTGAGCCAGGTGTCGGCCAGGTCGCAGATGGCGCCGGCGTCGAGGCGGTCGCCGGCCCAGTCGGCGACGCGCTGGATGACGTCGCGGCGGGAGAACGTGGCTGCCATCTCGGTGACGCCCTCGGCCGACCCCAGGAGGCAGAACAGCTCGGCCCGGTCCTCGGCACTGACCAGCGCCGGCGCCACCTGGCGGTGCAGGCAACGGGCCATCGCCCTGGGGCCGAAGCCGACGCCGTCGAGCTGCTTGGCCCACCACGGGCGCAGGGCGGCGGGGTCCACGCCATGGTCGTCCTTGGCCGCCCGGGTGATGTAGGCAGCCACCTGGCGGCCCTTGGCCCGCAGGCGTCGGCCGCCGGTGAAGAAGGACTCGATCTGGGGCAGCACCGCCTCCAGCTCCTGGGAGCGCTTGCTCATGGCCAGGATGGCCTCCCGGGGCACGCCGGCCACGTCGGCCAGTCCCCGCTCCACCGGGTCCCACTTCACGCCCAGGTTCCGGGTGAGCTCCAGGCGCAGCTGGGCGGCGGCCAGGTGGCTGGCCGTCCTGGCGTGGGCGAACAGGGCTCGGCCATCGAGGGCCCGCACCTTGCCGTCCGGCCCCTCGGCCATGTTGGCCACCACCACGTGGGCGTGCAGCTGGGGATCGAGGGCCCGGGAGGTCGCGTGGAGGTAGGAGGCGGCCAGAAGCCCCCGGGCCGGGCGCACCTGGGCCTTCCACCCGGTTCGCACGAAGGCGGCGTTGTTCTCCAGGTAGGCGACGCCGGTCGCCACCGCGGCGTGGACGGCGGCCACGATGGCCTCCTGGCCGGCTGCGTCGGTCCGGGCCCACAGCAGGCTCACGCTCTTGGGCACCGAGAAGGTGAGGTCGTAGCCGATGGTCGCCGAGGGGGCCGTGCGGGCGGCGTCGAAGCGGGCCACCTCGGCCCGGGTGACCCGCCAGTGACCGCCGGGCCCGCGGTGGGCGGCGTCGAGGTAGGGGTGGTCGCGGGCGGGGAGCGGGCCGGCACCACCGGCGACGTTGTCGGCAACGTTCTCGGCAACGTGTTCGGCAACGTTGCCGAGGAGGTCGCGCGCCTTGGCAGTGGCGGCGGCGACGTTGCGCAGGTATTGGGGAGACACCCCGAGCAACGTGGCCGCCTGGGGCATGGTGAGGAGTTCGTCGACCGGACCGTCCGCCGCTACGGACGCGGCGGTGCGGCCGAGCTGGTGGGCTCGCACAGACGAGCCCCGGCCGTCGAGCAGCTGGCATCCCGAGGTCGGATGCTGGCCGAGGAGCATGCGGGCCAGCTCGTCGCGGGCCACCTCGCCGGTCGGGGAGAAGCCGGCCAAGCCCCGGCCCAGCCACCGACCGGGGCCCTCGACCGAGTCGGCGTAGTAGGCGAGCGTCCCTCCGCCGGCGCTGGCGCCCGGTTCGACCGGGCTTGGGCCGGCCAGGCGGTTGCTCTTCCACCACCCGGGAGAACGGCCCGACGGGGCGGGGGCCCGGCCGTCGAGGTAGTCGACCACCCGGGCAACCGCACCGGCAGCGTCTCAGTCCCGGGACCCGAGGGCGGTGACGCTGACGATCATGACCCACTACTGGTGCTCGGGCAGGCCCCTCAGTCGCGCCGCAGGTTGCGCAAAGCGCAACCTGCAAGGGTGTCTCACCTGGATTCTGTCGTCAGTGGCTGTGATTCCTGAAAGAGCATGGGCGTGAGGAGGGCTACATGGTCGTCATGCTCTGGGACGTGGACGCTGGATGATCCTGGGCTGGAGATTGATGCTTGGCTTTCTGACGGGGCTGTCGCAATCGGCTGGATGGCTCGACCTTCGTGCGGAGCGGGCTGGGCTATCCGGTAGCGTCCTGTCGTGACGGCCCGTCTCGATGACCTCACCCCGGGCGCGTCGGTTCGGGGGCTGGTGCCCGGCGAGCCCGTCACGGTGGTGGCGGCGGAGTGGCACGGCGACACGGTGATGACGCTCACCTATCGGCGGGCGACCGGCGAGGTGGGCAGCGAGCTGGTCTACCGGGCCGACGAGGCCCGCCTCGACCTCGACGCCACCGACGAGGCGTGGGCCTTCGACGCCGACGGGGCCTTGTTCCGTCTCGCCGCCGAGGCCCGTCGTATCCGCCTGGCCCACCTGTTCGACCCCCGTCTGGCCGTCCACCTGAGCCTGCTGGAGCCGTTGCCGCACCAGATCCAGGCGGTCTACGGGGCCATGCTGCCCCGCCACCCGCTGCGCTTCGCCCTCTGCGACGACCCGGGGGCAGGCAAGACGATCATGGCCGGGCTCTACATCAAGGAACTGCTGCTCCGGGGTGACCTCCGGCGCTGCCTCATCGTGGCGCCCGGCGGCTTGGTGGCCCAGTGGCAGGACGAGCTGTCCGAGCGCTTCGGCCTGTCCTTCGCCATCCTCACCCGCGACATGATCGAGGCCAGCGCAACGGCCGACCCGTTCGCCGAGCACGACCTGCTCATCGCCCGCCTCGACCACCTGTCCCGCAACGACGAGTTGGTCGAGCGGCTGCGCCGTACCGAGTGGGACCTGGCCGTGGTCGACGAGGCGCACCGCATGTCGGCCCACCGCTTCGGCAACGAGGTGAAGGAGACCCGCCGGTACCGGCTGGGCAAGGTGCTGGCCCAGGTGGCGCGCCACTTCCTGCTCATGACGGCCACGCCGCACGACGGCAAGGACGAGGACTTCCAGCTATTCCTGGCCCTGCTCGACCCCGACCGCTTCGAGGGGCGGCCGGCGGGCGAGGTGGCACCCGACGTGTCCGACCTCATGCGGCGAATGGTGAAGGAGCGCCTGCTGCGCTTCGACGGGCGGCCGTTGTTCCCCGAGCGCCTGGCCACCACCGTCAGCTACCCGTTGTCGGAGGGCGAGGCCGAGCTGTACGCCCAGGTCACCGACTACGTGCGGGAGGAGATGAACCTGGCCGACCGTCTGGCCGCCGAGGGCGAGGGCCGTCGCGGCAACCGGGTGGGCTTCGCCGCCACCGTGCTCCAACGCCGGCTGGCATCGTCACCCGAGGCGATTTACCAGTCGCTGTGCCGCCGGCGGGCCCGGCTGTCCGATCGCCTGGCGGAGGAGCGCGTCGGCGGGACGACAGGCACGACGGCGCTGGCCGACCGCGGTCCGGACGTCGACGAGGACGAGTTGGAGGACCTCGACGGCGACGAGGTCGAGGCCATCGAGCAGGCGGTGGTGGACGACGCCACCGCCGCCAGGACATTGGCCGAGTTGGAGATCGAGATCGCCACACTGGGCCGGCTGGAGGCGCTGGCCGAGGCCGTGCGCCGCTCGGGCACCGACCGAAAGTGGACGGAGCTGGTCGGCCTGCTTGACCGGCCCGAGATGCTCGAGGAATCGGGCGCCAGGCGCAAGCTCATCGTGTTCACCGAGCACCGCGACACCCTCAATCACCTCGTCGGTCGGCTGCGCACCTGGTTCGGCCGGCCCGACGCCGTCGTCGCCATCCACGGGGGCGTGCGCCGGGAGGAGCGCCGGCGCATCCAGGAGGTCTTCACCCAGGACAAGGACTGCGCGGTGCTGGTGGCAACCGACGCGGCCGGCGAGGGCATCAACCTCCAGCGTGCCCACCTGCTGGTCAACTACGACCTGCCCTGGAACCCCAACCGGATCGAGCAGCGCTTCGGCCGGGTGCACCGCATCGGCCAACAGCACGTGTGCCATCTGTGGAACCTGGTGGCCGAGGACACCCGCGAGGGCCAGGTCTATGCCCGCCTGCTGACCAAGCTCGAGGAGCAGCGCCGGGCGCTGGGCGGCCAGGTGTGGGACGTGCTCGGCGCCGCCCTGCCCGGCCGGGCCCTGCGCGACCTGCTCATCGAGGCCATCCGCTACGGCGACCACCCGGACACCCGCGCCCGCCTCGACGCCGTGGTGGACGCCGCCGTGGGCGAGGGCCTGGCCGACCTGGTGGCCGAGATGGCCCTTGCCAGCGACGCACTCGACCTGGCCGACGTTGAGCGCATCCGCCGTGACCTGTTGGAGGCCGAGGCCCGCCGGCTCCAGCCCCACTACGTACGAGCCTGGTTCGCTGACGCCTTCGGGCGGCTCGGCGGCCGGATGGCCGAGCGGGAGGCGGGCCGGTTCGAGGTCACCCGGGTGCCCGAGCCGGTGCGCCACGCCGCTATCGCCGCCGGGGCCCGGGCGGTGGTGCTGCCCCGCTACGAGCGCGTCACCTTCGACAAGGTGCTGGCCCGGCCCGAGGGAGTGGTGCCCGCCGACCTGCTGGCGCCCGGTCACCCGCTGGTGGAGGCGGTGCTGGGCCTCACCCTCGATCAGCTCGGCCCGCTGCTGCGCCGTGGCACGGTGCTGGTCGACGACGCCGACGACGGCGAGGCGCCGCGGGTGCTGGTGTTCTTCGAGCACGCCGTCACCGACGGGCACGAGACGCCTGGCGGGCGCCGGGTGGTGTCCCGTCGGTTCGAGTTCGTAGAGCTGCGTCCCGACGGCACCGCCACCACCGCCGGCTACGCCCCCTATCTCGACCACCGGCCGCCCACCGCCGAGGAGTCGGCCCTGGTGGAAAAGGTGCTGGCCGACCCATGGCTGGGCTCGGGCGTCGAGCGGGCCGTGTTCGCCCACGCCGTGGAGGTGGCCGTGCCCGCACACCTGGCCGAGGTGCGGGTCCGCACGCTGGGCCGGGTGGCGAAGGTTCGGGCCGCGGTGCGGGACCGGCTGACCAAGCAGATCGCCTATTGGGACGCCCGTGCCGAGGACCTGCGGGGCCAGGCCGACGCCGGCCGGCAACCCCGGATGAACCCCGACCGGGCCCAGGCCCGGGCCGACGACCTGGCCGGGCGGCTCGCGGCCCGCATGACCGAGCTCGACCGCGAGGAGCAGCTCGCCGCCCTGCCCCCGGTGGTGGTGGGGGCGGCGCTGATCGTGCCACCCGGCCTGCTGGCACGGCTCGACGGACAGCCCACGGCGCCGCCACCGGGGTTCAGCCTCGAACGCCGGGGGGTCGAGCAGCGGGCCGTCGACGCGGTGGTGGCAGCCGAGGAGGCCCTCGGCTTCGACGTGACGGTCATGCCGCCCAACAACCCGGGCTTCGACCTGCGCTCGGAGGGACCGGCTGGCGAGCTTCGCTTCGTCGAGGTGAAGGGCCGCATCGAGGGCGCCGACGTGTTCATGGTCACCCGCAACGAGATCCTGCACGCGCTGAACGTCCCCGACGCCTGGGTGCTGGCCATGGTGGTGGTCAGCCCCGATGGGCCGGACGGCGACCGGGTGCGCTACCTCCGCCAGCCATTCGGCGGCACCGTGCACCTGCCCTTCGACACCACCGCCACCATGCTGTCGTGGCCGGACTACTGGGAGCGGGGGGCGGTGCCGGCGTGACTGGCACAGTCGGCCAGGCGATGGCGGGACCGAGCACCGAGGCGGTATTCGAGTCACACACATCTGGTCGCAGCAGGCTGTGGTGGGGTTCGGGCTCAGGCGCCGATGCGGCCCTCCAGGGACAACAAGGCGTCGAGGGTGAGGCCGAGGTCGAGGCGCTCGCCGCCCCACAGGCATGCACCGGTCTCCGAGCCGATCACCACGCCGAGGCTGCGGTTCACGTCGTCGACGTCGGGCATCACCCTCCCCGCCGCAGGCCCGCCGGTGAGCTCGTCGCCGGCCGGCGTGGTGAAGACGAGCCGCCCGTCGGGGACACGCACCAGGCCGAAGTCACCCTCGTGCACCGCATGGTGGTGGAACCGGCACAACAGGCACAGGTTGGCCAGCGAGGTCTCCCCGCCACGCGCCCAGTGGATGATGTGGTGGCCGTCAACGAATCGCCGTTGGCCACAGCCAGGGAACCGACAACCCCCGTCCCGCTTCCGCAGGGCCCGGCGGATGTGGCGGGGGATCGCGGGCGTGGCCCGGCCCACGCTGAGCACCTCGCCGCCGTCGCCGAGGCTCATGCCCACCACCGTCGAGTCGCAGGCCAGGCGCCGGGCCGCCTCCGACGACAGGGCCGGGCCATCGTCGATCTCGCCGACCCCGTACGGGTCGCTCCCGGCCAGGACGCCGGCGGGGACGGTGACCACCACCTGGTATCGCTCGCCCCCGTCCCTGGCCGCCGGCCCGTGGGCGAGCACCGACTCGGCTATTGCCACCAGCGCGTCGGCCCGCGAGGCGGGGATGCGGGTGGCCTCGGCGTTCCGCCGGCGGGCGACGGCCGTGGTGTCCTCGGCGGGTGGAGGGACGGGCCCGGGCGATTCCGCGGGATCATCGAAGACGGCGGGGTGCACGGGCGATCCCGCGGGATCGTTGGGAAGGTCTCCGGGCGATCCCGCGGGATCGTCGGCCCGGGGTCGCTCGGGCGATCCCGCGGGATCGTCGCCGCTCTCGGCGCGGTGGGCGTGGGCTGCGGCGTCGAGGGCCTGCAACACGAGGGCGCCCTCGTCGGGACCGAGCCGGGCGGTGAGGACCAGCGAGCCGTCGTCGTCCCAGAACCAGTGGAGGTGGCGGGCCTCGTGGCGCCGCTTGGCTTCCTCCGCATCGTCGCCCGTCTGGACGCTGCTCCGGGCGCGGGCGATGCGGTCGAGCTGGGAAGCGGTCGTGTAGCGGGCCAGTTCCACGAGCGCCCCCTCGGTCTCCGGCGTGGCAATGCGGACCAGCGCCCGCACCTTGGAGTAGCTCAGCTCACCGGCGGCGAAGGCCGCCCGCACCTTGGACAGCTCGGGGAGCCGGTTCGCCACCCGCAGATGCTGGCGACCGGCCACAAGGCTGAGCCCGCACTTCCAGCTCAACCACTCGGCGCACGACTTCGCCCCTTGATGGCCCCAGCCCTGTCGCCGGTCGAACTCGGCCACCAGCTCGAGCCAGCGGCACATGGCGGCCGACAGGTGGGCCGACAGCCGGCAGATCTCGTGCTCGAGATGCTCGAGCGGGACCTCGGGGGCAATGGCTTCGGTGGCGGTGTCCATGCGGCGGGACCTCTCTCGTCGGGCTCCGGTGGCCTGGCCCATTCTATCGAACATACGTTCGGTTCTCAAAGGCCGGGCCCGTTCCAATCGGCCCGAGCGCCGGGGCTTGCGCGCCACCGGAGGGGGGAGCCGTGACCACCAAGCTCATCGAGGTCGCCCTGCCGCTGGAGGCCATCAGCGCCGCCTGCCGGCGGGACAAGGACAAGAAGACCGGCACCATAAAGAATGTCCACAAGTGGTTCGCGCCCATGCCGACGCCGGCCTGGCGGGCCCTGCTGTTCGCCGCTCTCGTCGACGACCCGGGTGACGGCCCGAAGCGGGCCGAGCTGCTTCGCCTCGTCGAGCGCCTGGTGCCGGCCGACGGCAACCCGCCCGACGCAGCCACCCTCGCCGAGGCCCACAAGGTGTTGATGGAGGCCACGGGGGGCGAGCCGCCCACCGTGTTCGACCCCTTCTGCGGCGGCGGCTCGACCCTCGTGGAAGCGCAGCGCCTGGGCCTGCCGGCCGCCGGCAGCGACCTCAACCCGGTGCCCGTGCTGATCACGCGGGTGCTCACCGAGCTTCTGCCGCAGGTGGCGGGTCGCCCGCCGCTGGTGGCCGAGGCCGGGAAGCTGGCCGGAATTGCAGGCGGTGGCCAGCTGGAGGGCTTCCTGGCCGACTGCCGCCACTACGCCCAGCGGGTGCGCGACCAGGTCTGGGCCGAGATTGGCCATCTTTACCCCGAGCCCCCAGGTGGCGGCACCGTCATCGCCTGGTTAACAGCCCGCACGGTCAGCTGCCCCAATCCGGCCTGCAGGGCCCCTGCGCCGCTTGTGAGTTCGTTCTGGCTCTCCAAGAAGAAGGGCGGTTTCATCTGGATCGAACCAACGGATCTGCGGCCCGGCTATCCCGTGCGCTTCGAGGTACGGATGGGGGATGGTGGTCCCAGTATGGGCACAACGGTAGGCAGAGTCGCTGCCCGATGCCTGGTGTGCGGGGAGTCGATACCCCTTGCTCACGTGCGGGCCGAAGGTCAGAGCGGTCGGATGGGTACTCAGTTGCTCGCCACGATTGTCGATGGGCCGGGCGGGCGTCGGTACCTCGACCCGACCGCGTCTGGGCTCACCATGGTTGAGACCTTGTGTCCAACAGACCGACCCCAGTTGGACATACCCGATCAGGCCCTGGGCTTCAGGGTGCAGCTCTACGGCATGCATGAATACGCGGACCTGTTCACCAACAGACAGCTCGTGGCCCTCGGCGCCTTCGGAGACGCCGTGGCCGAGTTGCCTGAGTCGATACTCGCCGATGGGGGAGATGAGACCTACGCCCGAGCTGTGGCCTCGTTACTCGGTCTGTGCGTCAGCAAGATGGCGATGGGCCATTCCACCCAGGCCAGGTTCGAGCCGGTGACCAAGTCGAGTAACGGCGGGATTCATCCTGCGTTTAGCCGCCACGCTCTGCCCATGGTCTGGGATTTTGCCGAGCTCAACCCCTTCTCGGGAGCGGCCGGCGAGTGGATGGCCCAACTCGACTCCATCGTGCGCGGCGCACGAGCGTTGCCGCTCCCGCCCAAGCCGAGTCATACGTTTCAGTCCGACGCTCGGACGGCCGGTGCACAGCTGCAACGGCCGGCTTTGGTCGCTACAGATCCGCCGTACTTCGCCCAGATCGGCTACGCCGACCTCTCCGACTACTTCTACGTCTGGCTGCGGCGGGCGCTGGCCGACGTGCACGCCGACCTGTTCGCCACGGTGGCCACGCCCAAGGCCGACGAGCTGATCGCCGCCCCGTATCGCCACGGGGGCAGCAAGTCGCAGGCCACCAAGTACTTCGTGGACGGCTTCACCGAGGCGTTCCACTCGCTCACGGCGGCGTCGGCGCCGGGGCTGCCGATGCTGATCGTCTACGCCCACCGCCAGGAGGAGTCCGACGGCGACGGGGTGGCGACGTCCACTGCCTGGGACGCCATGCTGTCGGCCATCCTGGCCGCCGGCCTGCGCATCGTCGGCACCTGGCCCATTCACGCGACCACGTCCAATCGCCAGATCGGCCAGGGCACCAACGCGCTGGCGTCCTACATGGTGCTGGTGTGCCGGCCGCAGGAGGCGTTGGCCAAGAGCACAGATCGCCAGGGACTCCTGGCCGCCCTACACGCGGAGCTGCCCCGGGCCATCCGCAAGCTCCAGGAGGGCGACATCTCCACCATCGACCTGGGGCCGGCGGCCATCGGTCCCGGCATGGCGGTGTTCTCCCGGTTCTCCAAGGTCATCGAGCCCACAGGCGCGGCGATGACAGTAGGGACCGCCCTCCACCTGATCAGCCAGGTGTCCGCCGAGGTGCTCGACGAGTTCGTCGGCGACCTCGACAACGACACCCGCTGGGCCATGGGTTGGTTCAAGGACTACGGGTTCGAGCCCGGCAGCTACGACGATGCCGAGAAGCTGTGCAAGACGACGGTGACTTCACTGGAAGGCCTCCAGCGGGCCGGCATCGCCACCGGCGCTAAGGGGAAGGTGGCCCTCATCCCGAGGTCGGAGCTACCCGACGGTTGGGACCCCGCCACCGACTCCCGGCTCACGGTGTGGGAGGTCACCCAGCACCTGGTGAAGCGGCTCACCTCGGCCGGCGGCGAGGCTGCGGCCGCCGACCTGCTGCGCCGGTGCCGGCGCTGGGGTGACGCGGCCCGGGACCTGGCCCAGTGGCTGGCCGCGGCCAGCCTGGCCGCCCGGCCGGCGGAGGCGCTCGACCACGACGCCCTGGTCACCTCGTGGTCGGAGCTGGTCCGCCTGGCCGAGCGGCCGGAAACAGACCAGGGCGTGCTGGCGCCGGTCGATCTCCCGGGTCCCAGTCCGAGGTGACAGATCGACGGTCCGCGGCCACCCGCTGTTCCTGTCGCTGACGCTGGGTACGGTGTCAACATGGATGACACCGTCACCCTGGCTCTTGGCGGTGGGGCGGTGCCGCTACGCGAGTTCGCGATGGCGCTCGACAGGATGAACCGCGCCCTCCAGCAGCTGGCCAGCGACGCTGGCGCTCGTATCGACTGGGTGGTCGCCGGTCTCGACTATTCAAGCGCCATCGCGACCATTGTCGGCCGACCGCTCGACCAGGCAAGTGAGGCTTTGGTGGCGAAGGTGGTCGACGGCTTCGGGGCGGCGGGAGAGGCCGTCGCCTACGGACGCCCGGCCACGGCGTCCCCGAAGACCATCGAGCTCCTCCGCCAGATCACGGCAGTGCTCGGCGAGGGCATCGACGAGGTGCGGTTCGAGACGGCGACGAGGGAGGCGGTGGTCCGCGCCGGCGAACAGCCCGCGGGTGAGCTGGTGGCGAGCGAGCCCAGCAGGGACCGGGGCACGGTAGTCGGCCGAGTCCAGACGCTCCAGGGGCGCGGCCGGCTCCGGTTCACCCTGTACGACCTTGCCAACGACCGCGCCGTGTCGTGCTGGTTGTCCACCGGGCAGGAGGAGTTGATGCGCGGGGCGTGGGGCCGTCTCGTGGAGGTCGCAGGCGTGGTGTGGCGCGATGCCACCACGAACGTGCCGCTGTCCGTGAGGCAGGTAACGGATCTGAACGTCCTTTCCGAGCCTGCACCCGAGGCCTGGCTGTCGGCCCGCGGTGCGGTTCGCGCACCCGGCTCGCCGGCGGCCGAGCAGGTGATCCGCCAGCTTCGCGATGCCTGGTAGGTCGAGACGGATCTACTTCGACGCGAACGTCTTCTTGGCGTTCGTGAGCGACGAACCGGGTCGTGCCGCTGTCGTCGAGGAACAGTTGCGCCAGTCTCAGGCCGGTTCGGTGGCGGTGCTGACATCGACGGTGAGCATCGCCGAGGTGGCGTACGGTGCGGAGGAGAAGAGCCAGCAATCCCTCGATGTCGACATCGAGGCGAGGATCGACGGGCTGTGGGCGCCCGGTGGCCCGGTCACGCTCGTCGAAGCCTCGCGGCTCGTGCTCGTGACCGCCCGCAGCCTCATCCGATCAAATCTGGCATTGGGATACGGGCGGCTGACCCCACTCGATGCCATCCACCTGGCGACGGCGCTCGTCGAGAAGGTCGACACGATGGCCACCTACGAGACCAACGCCTGCGCCCGGTGGGCAACGCTCACCGGGCTTCTGGTCACCGAGCCAGAGGTGTATCAGCCACCGCTCGAGGGTGCAGTACCCGATTCCTGATCCGACCCACGCGGGCCGATACGGTGGACGGCTGATCGCCATGGAGACGTCCTTTCTCGAAGAGGTCCGCCTCACCGCCTTCAAGAGCTTCAAAGACGCGGTGCTGCCGCTGGAGGAACTCACCCTCCTGGTCGGTCGCAACGGCAGCGGTAAGTCCAACGCGCTCGACGGGCTGTGGGCCCTGGCCCGCCTGGCCCAGGGGGAGGATCTCCGGGACGCCCTCGACGGCGGCCGCGACGGCCCGGCCGTCCGCGGCGGTGCGGCCGGGTGCGCACCCTTCGGCGACTCCGCATTCTCGGTCGGCTGCACAGTCCGCACGGGCGACCGACGCGTCTTCCTCGACGTCACGGTGAAGGTCGATCGGGTGGTGCAGGTCGTCGCCGAACATCTGCGGGACGAGGAGCGGGACCTGCTGGTGACTGAGGAACCAAGGGGCGACTCGGGCGACATCGATGCCCGTTGGTCGCAGTCCGGCACCGGCATGAGCAGACCGCTCGCGTTCCGGGCGACCCGGTTGCTCAGCTCCCAGGTGCTGGCCCGCATCCCGGCCACCACCGAGGGCCAGCGCGTTCACCTGGCTGGCGCGCAGGTGCTCGCCGCCCTGCGCTCGGTGTTCGTACTGGACCCGGTGCCCAGCCTCATGCGGCAGTACGTGCCACGCCGGGACGTTGTTCTGCACCGAGACGCGGTGAACCTGTCGGCCGCCGTCGCTTCCCTGCTGGAGGACCCGGCCACCGCCGAGCGGGTGCGAAGCGTGTTCGCTCGGCTGAACGAGCAGGAGGTGGTCGAAGTCACGACCAGCCGCTCGGACCTGGACGACGTGATGCTCACCCTGGTCGAGCGCTTCGCCGGCCACGAGCAGTCCGTGCCGGCCCGGGTGATGAGTGACGGCTCGCTGCGATTCCTTGCCATCCTGGTGGCACTGCTCCAGGCCCCGCCCGCCCTCGTCCTCGACGCCGGTCGCCTCGACCTGGCGGTGCTCGCCTCGGAGGACGCAGTAGGCCAGACCACCTTGGTAATCGAGGAGCTGGAGAACGGGCTCCACGCGTCGCAGGCACAGCTGTTGATCGGGCTGGTGCGCGAGGAGGTGGCGCACCGCAGGGTGCGGGCGCTGGCCACCGCCCACAGTCCGGCTCTGCTCGACGCCCTGTCCGGCGACGAGCACCGCAGCGTGGTCGTGTGCCAGCGCGACCGTGAAGGCCGGAGCACCCTGCACCGCCTGGTGGACCTGCCCAACTACGTCGACATCGTGGCCGCCGGGGGATTGGGCCGCTCGGCCGAGCAGGACCGTCTCCGCCGGCGGGAGGGTCCCACGCAGACGCCCTCGGACGCGCTGGACGAGATCTTCCGGTCCGCCGGATGACCACGTTCACCTTCGTCGACACCTCGGTGCTGTGCGAGCTGCTCCAGGTGCCGGGCAAGAGCTCGCCCGCGAAGGCGGCAGCGGCGAGGGCCGAGGCCGACCGGCGGCATGGGGCGGGGGAGCGCTTCGTGATCCCGATCACCGCCGTCATCGAGACCGGCAACCACATCGCCCAGGCCGACGGCAACCGCTACGAGGTGTCGGGCCGCCTGGTGGGTCTGCTGCAGATGGCCCTGTCCGAGACCAGCCCGTGGCGGGTTCTCCTGACCGGGCTGGGTCCTGAGTTCCTGTCCTCGCTGTGCGCCGGCGACTCCACTGGCCAGTCCCTCCAGACGCTGGCCGCGGCCAGGGTCGGCGCCGGCGACGTCGCCATCCTGGTGGAGCGCGATCAGCTTCTGGCCGCCTCTGCGGCCACGTCCGTCCAGGTGTGGACCTTCGACGAGAGCCTGGCCGCCCAAGCGGCGGGCAGGACGTCTCGATGACCGCCCCGCCGCCGTACCCCCGGATTGCCCACCTGGTGGCGGGACGCGGGACCCGGGACGACCTCGACCTCGCCCCGGCCGAGGTGACTGAGCTGTTGGGCCAGCCGGTGGTGGTGGAGGAGAAGCTGGACGGCGCCAACGTCGTGGTCTGGATGGACGCCGGCCGGGTGAAGTGCGCCCTGCGGTCGGGGCCGGGCGCCATGGACAGGGCCGGCCAGCTCGGGCCGCTCAAGGCCTGGTTGGGCGAGCGCGACGAGGTGATCCGGCCCGTCGTCGAAGGAGGAGCCGCCCTGCACGCGGAATGGCTCCTGCTCACCCACTCCGTGGCATACGACCGGCTACCGGCCTACCTGGTGGCGCTCGATCTGTGGCGGGACGGGACGGGTTTTCTCGACGTGGACGAGCGGAACCGGGCCTGTCGGGCCGCCAGCCTGGCGACACCCCCGGAGCTGTGGCGTGGTGTCGCCGGACAGGTCGATGCGATCGAGGCGTTGATGGGCCCGTCGGCCTGGGGGACCGGGTCGATGGAGGGCCTGGTCGTCCGCAGCCTGCACGACCCGAACGGGCGGGCCAAGATGCTGCGGGCCGGCTTCGAGCGGTTGGACGACGAGGCCTGGCGCCATGGACGCCGCCCTCGCAACGGGCTGGCCGATCAGGAGGCGTCGTGGCGCTGAGCAACCGGGACCGGGTGGGACGGGCCTTCGAAGTGCTGGCCACCGGCCTCGGCCCCTACGTGGACCGGCGCATGCGGGCGTCGAGCCGGTCGGGCAAGGACTGGCTGCGTGACTTCCTCGCATCCGCCTCGCCGCCCGTCCGGGGCGAGTCGTCGGTCAACGATCCCGCCCTCCTGCTGCGGGTCATGGCCGACGGGTGGGACCGGGCCTTCGCCTCCGAGCTCGGCCGGTCGGACCGCAACCTGGTATTCGAACTGCGCGACGTGCGCAACCGGTGGGCCCACAACGACCCCTTCACCGCCGACGACGCCTACCGGGCCCTCGACTCGATCGAGCGGCTGCTCACGGCGGCCGACGCCCGTGAGGCCACCGAGGTGGGCACCGCCAAGGGCGAGCTGATACGGCTCAAGTTCGAGGCCCAGGCCCGCAAGGCCACGCCCTCGGCCGAGGCCCTCCTCACCCAGCCGGCCGCCGGCCTGCGGCCGTGGCGGGAGGTGATCCAGCCGCACGACGACGTGGCCCGGGGCCGCTTCGCCCTAGCCGAGTTCGCCGCCGACCTCCACCAGGTGGCCATGGGCGACGGTGCCGACGAGTACGCCGACCCGGTGGAGTTCTTCCGCCGCACGTTCCTCACGGGCGGCCTCCGCCAGCTCCTCACCCAGGCCGTGGAGCGGGTGACCGGAGGCGGCGGGTCGCCGGTGGTCGACCTGCAGACGAGCTTCGGCGGCGGCAAGACCCACTCCATGATCGCCCTGTACCACCTGTGTTCGGGCACGCCGCTGGACCGGTTCCCCCAGGAGGTCCAGGACCTGGTGGCCGAGGCCGGGGCGACGGCGTTGCCGGCGGTGCGCCGGGCCGTGCTCGTGGGCCACCGAATCCCGCCCGGCCAGGCCACCGTCAAGCCGGACGGCACCGAGGTGCAGACCCTGTGGGGCGAGCTGGCTTGGCAGCTCGGTGGCGCCGAGGGCTTCGCCCTGCTGGCCGAGGCCGACCGCACCCGCAGCAATCCCGGCGACACGCTGCGCACGCTGCTGGAGCGAACTGGTCCCTGCCTGATCCTGATCGACGAGTGGGTGGCGTACGCCCGGGCTCTGTACAACGACGATTCGCTGCGGGGCGGGACCTTCGACACCCACTTCTCCTTCGCCCAGGTGCTCACCGAGGCCGCTCGGGGAGCCGACCGGGCTCTGCTGGTCGTCTCCATCCCGGCGTCGGAAGCGGCCGACGGTTCGTCGGTAGGCTCCGATGTGGAGCTCGGTGGCGCCGGCGGCCGCGAGGCCCTACGCCGGCTGCGCTCGGTGATCGGCCGGGTGGAGTCCTCGTGGCGGCCGGCCACGGCCGAGGAGAGCTTCGAGATCGTGCGCCGCCGGCTGTTCCAGCCGGTCGAGGCGGCCCGCCTGGCCGACCGCGACGCCACCGCCCGGGTGGTGGGCGACATGTACCGCTCGCAGGCCAGCGAGTTTCCGGTGGAGTGCCGGGAGGCGGCCTACGTGGAGAAGATGAAGCGGGCCTACCCGATCCATCCGGAGCTGTTCGCCCGCCTCTACGAGGACTGGTCCACGCTCGACCGCTTCCAACGAACCAGGGGCGTGCTGCGGCTCATGGCCACCGTCATCCACGCCCTGTGGGCCGGGCAGGACCAGTCGCCGCTGATCCTGCCGGCCAGCGTGCCGCTCTCCGATCCGGCGGTGGTGGCGGAGCTGACCCGCAACCTGGAGGACAACTGGAAGCCCATCATCGACGCCGACGTGGACGGTCCCGGCTCGCTGCCCCGGGCCCTCGACGACGAGTTCAAGAACCTGGGTCGCTACGGGGCCACCCGCCGGGTGGCCCGCACGGTGTTCCTCGGCTCCGCCCCGGTGTCTGGCTCGCCCAACCAGGGCCTTGACGCCGCCCGTGTCCGGCTCGGCTGTGCCCTCCCTGGCGAGACGGTGGCCATTTACGGCGACGCCCTCAACCGCCTGGCCGACCGGGCCACGTACTTCTACGCCGGCAGCGGCCGCTACTGGTACGGCACCCAGCCCGGCGTCGCCCGCCTGGCTCGCGACCGGGCCGAGCGGCTCCTGGCCGGCGCCCGCCACGAGGTCCACGAGGCGATCGGCAAGCGCCTGAAGGACCAGGAGGCGCTCAAGGGGGACTTCGCCGGCGTCCACGCCGTGCCGTCGGGGCCGGCCGACGTGAGCGACGAGCCCTCCGCCCGCCTCGTGATCCTCGGGCCTGACACACCCCATCGAGCCCGCGCCGAGGCCACCCCGGCGTTACAACTGGCGCAACAGATCCTGGACCAGCGGGGGACCGCTCCGCGCGACTTCCGGAACATGATCGTCTTCCTGGCCGCCGACGACCGAAGGGTGGAGGATCTCGAGCAGGCCGAAGCTGAACACCAGGGCTGGGCATCGGTGGTGTCGGAGTCCGATACCCTCGGACTCTCCAAGCAGCAGCACGAGCAGGCTGCGGCGCGGGCGACGGAGGCCCGGAGCACGGTCGATCTCCGCCTGGCCGACGCATACCAGTGGCTCCTCGTGCCCCGCCAGCCCGAGCCGACCGGTCCCATCGTGTGGGACGAGGTAAAGGCCGACGGCCAGGGGCGGCTCGCCGAGCGGGCCGGCCGCAAGCTCGTGCAGACGGGCGGCCTCTACACGACGTACCCGCCGGTGCTCCTGCGCCTGCACCTCGACGGCCCGCTGGCGCCTTTGTGGGAGCCCGGCTCGGTGTCGGTCAACCAGGTGTGGGAGGCGTGCGCCCGCTACCTGTACCTGCACCGCCTCAAGGACCTGCCCGTCCTCCTCGCCTGCGTCGCCGGCGCCCCCGCCTCGACGGTGTGGGCCAGCGAGGGCTTCGCCGTGGCCGAGGCGGCCGACCCCCGCCAGTCTGGTCGCTTCGTCGGCCTGGTGGCCGGGGGCATGGCGGCCGGAGCCCGGGGGACGACCCTCCTCGTCCAGCCGGCGGTAGCCGAAGCCCAGTTGGCGGAGGACCGGGCGGCAGAGACGCCCGCAGAGCAGAACGGTGACGGCGAAGTGGGGGCGCCGGTCTCGACCGATGATGGCGATGCGGTGGGCGCTGCCTCCAGGAGCAGGGTGGCCCGTCGCTTCTACGGCGTGGTGGCCGCCGACCCTGATCGCCTCGGCAGGGACGCCGGCCGGATCGCCCAGGAGATCGTCGCCCACCTGCACGGGCTCGTCGGCACCGAGACCGAGGTGACCATCGAGATCCGGGCCACCAACGCCGAGGGCTTCCCCGACACCGTGGTCAAGATCGTCAGCGAGAACGCCTCGGCCCTCCGCTTCAAGGACCATGGGTTCGAGACGAGTTGAGGACCCAGGCTGTGGGTGACGAGCACGACCGGTTCCAGGTGACGCCGTTCCCCGAGGCCCGTCGTGTGGCCACCGACCGTAGAATCCAGTCGTGACTCGATTTGCCAAGCCGCCGGTAGCAGAGGTCGCTCTCGCCGCGCATTTCGAGCCGCTCACCGAATTGATGGCGCCGCATCTCGGTGCGCTTTGGGCGAAGTGGAGTGCCCGGTTTCCGAGGATCGAGGAGCACCCGGAACTTCCTCGCGTGCCACCGGAGTTGCCCCAGATGCGGCCGGTCGGCCTTCGCATCGAGCTTGTCCAGGACGTGCCCCACCCCCGCCTTTGGTTCCTCAACGATCACGGAGGAGAACTGGTCCAGTTTCAGCGGGACCGATTGGTGCACAACTGGCGGCGAATGACCGAAGAGGAGCCTTACCCGCACTACGAGAGCCTTCGTCCGGCATTTGAAAGCGACCTACGCGATCTGGCCTCGTTCCTCGATGACCAGGGCCTTCCGCCGATCCTGCCCGTTCAGTGCGAACTGACCTACATGAACCCGATCCCTGCCGAGGATCTCGGACCGAAAAACGCGCCGCTGTCCGCCTTGATCGGACCGTGGACAGATCGTTACTCGGATGATTTCCTGCCCCCAGCGGAGCAGGTTGCGTTCCGAGCTAGGTACCAGATCACCGATGGTGGCGGCGCCTGGGCTGGCCGCTTGCACGTCAGCGCAGAACCGATGCTCCGTCAGGAGGAAGTCAAGGAGGTGCCCGAGGAGGTCGTGATGCTTCAACTCTTCGCCCGGGGTCGACCACTCGGTGAGGGCATTGAGGGCATACTGGCCTTTCTGGATTTAGGCCACGACTGGATCGTCAACGGCTTCGCTTCGATCACCACGCGCGGGATGCACGAGAGATGGGGGCGTAGCGATGACTGACACGCTTACTCGGCCGGCGAACGAATTGCTGACCGGGCGTGCCTATCGGCCGGAGCTGGACGAACCGGGGGCGAGTTCGCTCTCCCCATGGTCCGAGCCTGCCCCCGCCTTGCGCGTGCCCCAGCACCTGTGGCCGGTTGCGGCGAGAGTTCTGGAGCTACTTGAGCTGCCAGCAAATTGGGACTCGTACGGGGCCAGCCATGTGAGCAGCAGGGCGGCTCGTCGGGCACTTGTCCTGTTGTTGGATCACGGTTACCGAGGGCCCCTTCCTGCCGTGAGTCCCACGGTCGGCGGCGGCGTGCACCTTGAGTGGAGCAACGGCGCCGACGGAGTGGAGATCGAAGTCGAACCAGGGGGCGCCTTGGACGTGCTGATCGACGTTGGTGGCGAGATGGTCGAGGCCACCACCACCGACCCGGATCATGGCCTGCTGCTCCGAGCGCTGTCTTGGGCCCGCCAGCACTGACCGGTGGCCCTCGGCGCGGCCACAGGCCAGGTGTCTCGGGAGGGAGCCGCCGGACATGAGGAGGTGTGGCGGCGAATCCCGCCCTGGCACGTTCTTTACGAGGACGGGCGACGGCCAAAAAGTGCGGCGTTCGCCGACGGCCCGGATGGTCAGGCGATGTCCGTCGTACCGGCGGAACTGGTGCTTGCAGCCGGCCGGACCGCGGAGTCGGTCTTGGCGGGCCATGACGCCTACGCCTTGGCGGGCATCCCCGTGGCTCTTGTGGCGGGACTGGGCCTGCAACTCGTGCCCGATCCGTTGCCTGACGAACCAGCACACGCGTTGGTGGTCGGGCACAAGACGCAGGGGACCCGCCGAAAGATGGCGAAGGCCGCACGGTGGGTGGTTCCACCACCCGACCCGGGGCCTCACAATTCGGTCGGTTAGTAGTCTGTGCAACCACTCGGGCTACTGCGTTTCACAGTAGATAACTCGGCCCCTTCCGCACCTCTCCGACCTGCATAACCGCAGGTCAGCGCACCGTTCAGACCTTTCGCACTCGTAATGCGTAGGTCAGGAGTTCGATTCTCCTCTCGGGCTCGAAGGAAGTGCAGGTCACAGCGTTATCCCTGACCCGTTGAGGCCTGCCGCCGTCTACTCGTCGCTCAGCCACACGAAGCCGAGGCCCGGCAGGTGGAGGCGGTCGCCCCGGCGGTCCAGGGAGAGGCCATCGGACGACGCCACCACGCGAGGGTGGGCGGACAGGCCGGCGTCGTCCAGCACGCCGGCGTCCACCGACCGGGCCTCGTCCGCCACGTTCACCAGGGCCAGGAACCCCAGGCTGCGGGGGTGGCGGCGGAGGTAGGCGAGCACCGCCGCCGAGTCGGTCCACAGCGGGGACGTCACCCCACCGCCTCGCAGTGCCGGCGACGACGCCCGGGCCTCTGCCAGGCCGGCCAGGGCGCGCCACACCCGGCCTTCGACCGTGGCGGGGTCGTGGCGGCGGCCGGCCGCACCCCAGTCCATCCAAGGCCGGTGCACCCAGCGGTTGTCGTCGCGGGCGGCTGGGTCGTCGAGGTAGGTGTGGTCGTCGGGCAGGCCCAGCTCGTCGCCCATGTAGAGCAGGGGGATGCCGCCGTAGGAGTAGGCCACGGCGTGGAGGAGGACCAGCCTTCGGACCCCCGCGTCGAGGGCGGCGCTGTCGCCGGTGCGCCGGGCCCGCTCGATGCCGCACAGCGCCGCCGCCGTGCCCGAGATGCGGGCGTCGCCGGTGAGCGGGTTCTCCTGGAACAGCAGCCCGTCGGCGAACGAGCCCGGGAACCGCCCCGAGTAGAAGTCGCTCAGGAAGCGGCGGTGGG
>JAHFUS010000049.1 GCA_023264975.1 Actinomycetes bacterium
TGCACCGGCGCCTACTGCGCACCGCTGACACCTACCAAGGTCTACATCAACGGCCAGTATCGCCCGGGGCCCCCCGCCGAGGTGGCGCTGCGTACGTTCGACGAGATCGCCTTGGTCATCGGCTCACCGCCGCCCTCGGTCCCCGCAAGCTACGACTGCCACGACGCGGCGGCGATGGAGCAGGCGTCGTGCCAGGGGTTCCTGTCTCCACGGGTGGGCGGATGAGCCGGACGGAGAGGAGCGCATCGCGAGGTCCCGGGCTAGCCGTCGGGGGGTCGGGACCCGGCGGCGGCGTAAGCGGAGGCGGTTGTGCACCGCACATCGCCCGTCGCCTCGTCTCCGCGTCCTTCAGACGGCCCCTCGCGTCCACCCTCTCCGCATGCATCCAGTTCACACCTCGGGGCCGGTCAAGTGGTGAACCCCGATGACCTTCGAGGAAGTGACCCAGCAACTGCGCTCGCTTGCTACAGCTCACGTCGGTAACGGCGCAACCTCAGATGAGATCGCGGAGGCTGAGCGAGCCTTACGTGTGGTCCTCCCCCGTAGCTATAAGTTGTTCTTACGTGAGTTCGGCTGGGGTGGTGCTGGACATTGGGAACTCTATGGCCTTGGTCCAGATGTGCCTCCTTATCTACAGCTCGTAGAGATGACTGTCAGTGAACGAACCGAGATGATGCCGCCGTTGCTGCTCCATCTTATACCAATTATGAATGACGGTGGTGGCAATCTCTTTTGTTTAGACACTAGTCGATACGGGCCGGATCAGGAGTGTCCAGTCGTGCTGCGGGATCACGAAACCGGCACGGCTGAAGACCTGTCACGATCCTTCTTGAGCTGGCTGGACGACTGCATACGCGGTATCACGATCGGATGATTAGACATTACCGACGCTACAAGGGGCACAAAGGGCGGCCAGTCACATTTATTGTCGGTACAACAAATCAAGCAGAAAGGGTGGGCAAAGATGCTGACTGACAACGGACGGCGTCCAAATTTGCTTGGCCGCCGAACCCTCCTCTTAGCTGTCCTGTTGCTCGCATTGACGCGAGCCGCACCGGGCTTCCGGCCGAGCGCTGCTTTCGCTATCGACAACGGCTGCGAAACGTCGACTCCCAACGCTGGTGATATGTCGACTGATCCTGATCCGGAGACCGAGAGCGAAACGATAGACGAAGCCATGGAGGGGCCACCGACCGTATCGGGTGCCGAACTCGCGGCCTTGAGGGCCGGGTTCAACAACGTAACTAGACCCAATTTTTGGAAAAACGAGGCTGCCGCGAATCCTGGAGCGTATTCACCCAGCGACCTGGCACGTATGCAGAACGGTTCACCGCCGATCGGAGTCGACGGATATCCTGTGGAGCTTCACCATATCGTTCCACTAAGTAGGGGCGGTACCAATGATCCATCAAACTTGCTTCCGATGACACGGACTGCTCACCGTCTCGGGAAGAACTTTCGGCTGAATCACCCGGCTCAGGGCTGCCCGGATCCTGAGCCGAAGAGCCAGACCACGTCCGGTAACGGCGGCTACATATCGCGAGTGCAAGAAGATCCGTCGCGGACAACGGACCACCAATTTTGCTTTGGCGACGGCACACCCTGCTCGGGGGGGACAATCCCGCGAGGTGGCGGCACCGTCACGTTCTCTATTTCGCACCCGTTCGGGGTCGTAGGCGCCTATACACAGCGCGCGACCATTACCCAGTCGGGGACGTTCTCCGAGGTCACGACAACTCGGGCGCAACCCTGTTGACCGCTTTGATCAAGGTGGCTGTTGTTACATCCACGCCGGCGCCCCTCCGACGCACGGTCACCGGCGGGCCCGTCCCCCGCACGGGCAGCCGCGGGGTACGTCCCGTTGCCGGCGCCCGGCACCGGGCCGGCACCGTGGCCCCTCCCCGACCAGCCGGACGGCTGGCCGCGGCCAGGCTGCCTGCCTTCCACCAGATGGGCGGCGAGGCCCATCTTGAGCGACGACTGCCACGACGCGGCGGCGATGGAGCAGGCGTCGTGCCAGGGGTTCCTGTCTCCACGGGTGGGCGGATGAGCCGGAGAGGAGCGCAACGCTCGTGAGGTCCCGGGCCAGCCGCCGGGGGCGCCCCGCCCCTTCGCCATCGCTGCGCAGGCGGTGCCGACCGGTGCCATCGGCTCCGCCCCCTCTCCCGTGCCCGCAGCGATGAACGAGCTCGTCATCCGGCCCTACGAAGGCGTGGGGCCCATCGACTTCGACATGACCACCGACCAGGTGGCGGCCGTGCTCGGCCGTCCCCAGACCGAGATGAAGCGCGGGTCGGACTGGGACCTGCAGTGGTACTACGACGACCTCCCCATCTGCGTGACCTTCGACGCCGAGCGGCGGTGCAATTTCGTGGACTTCTACCGGGGCTGCGTGGGCGTCGTGGAGGGGGTGCGGCTCGCCGGTTCCTACCGGGTGATCGTCGACCAGCTCCGCCGGCGGGGCTACGAGTACCACGAGCCCACCGTGCATACCCTCTTTATGGGCGAGGTCTCGTCCGGCGACACCCTTTGGGACGCCCTCGGGTGATGGTCGGCCGGCACGCAGAGGAGGACGAGGTGATCTGCGGGGCCGGTGCGTACCGGCGCGGCCTGTGGGAAGCCTTCGAGGCGACACAGATAGAAAAGCTGCGCCGCCAAGCGGAGGAGGGGCTATGACGCGCTGCCGGCGGGCCGCCGTCATGCTGGTGGTGGTGGCGGCGCTGTGCGCCGTCGGCCTGTCGACGGCGACCCCGGCACCCTCGTTCGGGGCGACGTGCGCCGCCGCCGACATCAAGGGCGGCGTGAAGGCGGTGCCGTCGAACGGCGACGGCTGCGAGATCCACCACATCCCCTCCCAGGACGCAGAGAAGCGGGCGGGCCAGTACGAGCGGGCCGTTGGCCGAGGCCCGAGCGGCGCTGGTCCAAGCGAGGGGTCGAGCCCGTTCGGCCAGCGCCGCCTGCCCCGGCGGGCGATTGGCCTTGTGGTCATAGGGCCGGGTGGTGCTGAACTATTCTCCCTACGGGACCGTGAGAACGATCTTCCTCGACGCGTAAGCGATCTTCCCATTGGTTGGCCGTACCGGACCGTCGGGGCCGGGCCATTCGAAAGTGCCTGCTGTGCCCTGGTCACGATGAAGCATGGGCCAGTAACTGCCGGTCCCAACCTGCTTGTCGAGATTTATGACGATTTTGGTCGACGGGCCCTGGGGGACGGCGGCATGCCCAAGCACGTCGCCGGGGCCCTCATCGTCAGCATGGACCACGATCCATCCCGGAGCACCATCGATGGTGGCGCCGGCCACCACCACGGTCGAGCCGTCGCTCGTCTGATCGAAGGCGCTAATGGAGCCGCTCACCGGCGCCAGCGACGGGTCGGTCGACAGTGTGGTCGGCGGGAGCGACCCGTCGGACGCGGCCGGAAGAGCGGCCTGCCCCGAATCTCCGCATGCCGTGAGGGCAAGGGCAAGGCAGAACAAGAGGGCGACCCTCGCACCCGCAGTGGAACGCCGCTTCATCGGAGGATCCTCGCCGGTATGGTCGCCGCATCTCGCTGGCGCCTGTTGTGGTGACGCCGAAACACTACAACCTGGCAATGGGCCTGACAATGGCCAATCTGCAGGGCCAGCGCTCGCTCCCCATGCCAGGCCTGTCACGGCCGATGTCTCGGTGTCAGCCCGGGATGGTCTGATCGACGTCCCACCACATGAAAACGCCCCCACCCTGGTCGGCCGGAGCGCGATGGAGAAGGGCGGTGAAGAAGGCCAGCATGGCCCCCTGTCGACGCATTGGCCCGACCAGCACGGCTCCGACCTGCCGATCGGACATGTCGCTGAGCAACTGCATGGCGAGGTCCTTGGTCAGGGTGGGAGCCCGGCCACGTTGTATCTCTTCCATGGTGAGTGACAGCGTGGAGAATTGGGCCCCGTACATGGGGTGGCCATTCGGGTCCGGACCGATGAAGTATCCCTCTGGCATGCGGAAGCGCATATCCGCTACCGCCTGCCAGGTCATCGGCTCGGCGTTGAACGCCTGGCCGATCGGTGCCACCAGCACGACAGTCCCGACCGGGATCTGGCGAACCTGGCTCCCACTGAAGAACGCAGGCACGGGGCGAGCCGTGGTCGGGTACGGCATCGCCGGCACGAGGGATGCGAGCACGACCACGACCAACAGGGACCCGGGCAGCGCCGCGCGCAACGTCGGCTTGCTCATGAGGTGGGCGGCGAAGACGGCGAGCAGGAGCGAGGCCAACAGGTGCACGTACAGCATCAGGCGGCTGGGCAGCATATTGTTGAGCACAGGCACCTCCGCGACCAGGCGCCAAGGCATGGCGATCGCCGTGTCACGGTTTCCCACGTGCAGGCTCGGGCCGAACGACAGAACGGTCAGGCATACGGCGAGCACGGCCGCGAAGCGCACAAGCGGAGACGACCGGTGCCGAGCGACCACGATCCCCAGGAGCGCGAGATAGGGGATGCCGAGATACGCAACCCGCTCCGACAGGTTGCCGGTCCACATGCTTGCCATTGGAGCGAAGCGGTGCACGCTCGTGGGCACGATGAGGTTCGAGACGTCGGTGACGAAGACGTTCTCGGCCTGGATCACTCCGTGGACGCTCTGCGGACCGATGAACTGGAAGAACAGCGGCCACGAAGCGACGATCGCAAAGACGGCGAGGGCGTATCCGGCAGCTCGCCACGCAAGCTTGAGGTGGTCGTGTGCCCCCCGGTGCCTGACCGCCAGGATCAGGACCCCGACGGAGACGGCCAACGCCTGCGATGCCAGGACCTCCTCTGCGATGAGGAGCTGGCACCCGACCAGGAGCCCGAGCACCATTCCGGATTGGCGGGGCGGTCGACGCTGGACCACGAGGATCTCGTGGAGAACCACCAGCAGCATGGGTGGGATGAAGGCTGCGGTGAGGTTCGGATGGTCGAGGGACTGGGACATCATGTAGGGCGAGAAGCCGTAGGCGAGGCCGCCGACAAACGCCGGAAGCGGTTCCCCGACCAGCCGCCTGAACGCCCAGAACGCCGCCCACGCCGACAACGCAACGTTGGCCGTGACGAGGGCGTTGTAGGAGACGATGGGCCCGAGGAGCGATGTTATGGGCCACAACAGCAGGCCGGGGAGGAACATGAGCGTGTTCCACATCAGGTTGACACCGGCCGGGAAGTTCAGGTGGTCGGTGAAGAAGGGGTTCTGGATGTGGGTGACGGCGTGCGGTGTCCAGCGAAGGAACCAGATGAACAGCAGCGGGTCGCCCTCGCCGCCGATGGTCCTCGTGCTCGGTGACCGCCAGGTGCTGGCGAAGAGCAGGCACGCCAGCAGCACATAGCCGACAAGCGCGAGTGTGGCCCACCGTGTCGACATACCTCCCGGCAGCTCGGACTCCGCTCGGCTCGTTTGGGGAGGCTCGGGAGTGCGCATGCCGTGGAGGCTCGCGTTCCCGCCCGGGTGGTCATCCGCCGCCCCGCGGTCCCGGAGATCGGATCGGCGCTCCTCGGTGCCCTCCGCATGTCCGGGGGTGCTCTCAGTCAGCGCGTGGGCGCTGTCTTCCATCGCCGCCGGTGCGCTCTCAGGCGTGCGGGGTCGCAGGTCGTCCGCCGCTCCCGGGCAGCGTGGGGAGCTGCGGGTTCCATTCAGCGGGGGGTACCTCTTGCAGCACGAGTCGCCGGCGGCGGCTGGTGTCGTAGACGGGAACGGCAGACAGGAGCAGTCCGAACAGCACGGCGACCGCCAACGTCCACCCCATGAGCAAGAAGCCGGTGTTGCGGTCGACCTGGCTCATGACCAGCCCGAGCCAGCCGAGGCTGGCGCCGCCGACGTAGGTGAGGACGACGGCGAACGGTACAGGGACGCCGATGGCCACGAGGCGGTGGCTGGCGTGATCGCGGCCACCGAGCAAGGGGCTCCTTCCGTGTGCGAGCCGGTTGGTGATGACGAGGGCGGTGTCGAACAGGGCGACGCCGAGCACCAGGACTGGGACGAAGAATGTGACCTGGGTCGGGCCGTCGAATCGCAGCTTGATGCCGATCACCGCGAGAATGAAGCCGATGAAAAGGCTGCCCGCGTCTCCCATGTACATCCGAGCGGGGTAGAAGTTGGAGCGCAAGAAACCTCCGGCACACCCCGCCAGGGCGATGCTTAGCCCTGCGACGAGGAACTGGTGGTTGGTGGCGGCGATGACGAAGAAGAACAGCGCCGCGATGGTGGCTACCCCGGCCGAGAGGCCGTCGGTGTTGTCGAGCAGGTTCACGGCGTTCGTGACCACGACAACCCAGCAGACCGTCATCACCCCATCCACGATCGGCTGGCCGGTGAGCAGTGTCCGTACCCCACCGAACCACAGGGCAAGTCCGGCGCCGGCTTCGACTGCCAGTCGGAGCCAGGGGCTGACCTGCCAGAGGTCGTCAGCGAGGCCGACGGCGCTCAGCAGGATCCCGAGACCGACGATCAGCGCCAATTCAGGGAAGCTCGACCGAGGTCCATGGAAGAGGGCCACCCCGAGGAGCGCGGCCGAGAATGCCACCACCATGGCCACCCCGCCGAGATAGGGCACAGGCGAGCCCTGGGACTTGTGCGGTGCCGGGTGGTCGAAAAGCCGGTGGCGGTGTGCATACCGAAGACAGAGGGGGGTGAACAACAGGGTGAGCGCCAGGCTACCCACCAGGGCCGCCGCGTAGTCCCAGCCGCCGAGTACCACTACGCCCGCCCTTCGGTCGCCGTTGATGTGCCTGCACGGGTGACAGCCGCAGCCAGGCGATCCTCGGTCTCAGCGTCTCTTGCGACATGCCAGGCCAAGGACCCAATTGAGCCACATGCTCTCATTGGCGTCAAGAGAAGTTGTGAACGAATCAAACTACGAATCACCCACACGCCTGACGCGCCGCGGCCTTCGCCGTCGAGGCCATAGCGACGAAGGCCACATAGATGACCTTCTCTCGTAGGCGCTGTAGTGCCGGAGGTCAGATAATGCGCCTTCTCGTCTCCTCTGGGTTGCCCTCGGGGCCGCGGTAGTGGTAAGGATAGACAACAACAGCCTACCTTTTAGCTGCGCCGTTGCTAGCGGCCGCCCGTCCCCGGCTCAGCTTGCGTCGGTCAGGAAGGCTTGTCCTGCGACGCAAACAACGAGGAGAATCCTGGCAGGTGAAACGCCCGCGTAGGCGAATTCAAGGGGGGAGGTCATGGCAGAGGGGTCGATGATCACGCGGAGCACGGGCACCGATGCACGGGACTGCTTGCTTCCAGCGAGTTGCCACGACGTCTCTGGAGCCATCTGATCGACCATGACGGCGGCGGGTAGGGTCGGAAAGAGGCAAGGCTTGACTGGCGTGGACAGGAGCGGTCGTTTTGGACGACGGCGATGCTCCGCGGCAGGTGCGTGCCGCCGGCAGGCTACACTGGCCGTCTGGTGCTTGTTGGCGGTCGGCACCACCGCCATGGTCGTTCCGTTGGGGCCGGCGACCGCTGCAGCAGGCAAGGTCCAAGGGAGCGCGGCTCCCGCGTCCAAGGCCCCGGCCGACTTCGACGGCAACGGGACCACCGACCGCTCGGTGTACCGGGGCGGCGCCTGGTACGCCGAGGGCCAGGCCACGGGGTACCTGGGCGGGCCCGGCGACATCCCGGTGCCGGGCGATTACGACGGGGACGGCCGCACCGACCGCGCCGTGTTCCGGCCCTCGGTGGGGGCGTGGTACATCGAGGGCAAGCCCACGGTGTTCCTGGGCGTGGCGGGCGACATCCCCGTGCCGGGCGACTACAACGGCGACGGCCGCACCGACCCAGGTGTATTCCGGCCTTCGACGGGCGGCTGGTACACGTCCGGGCAGGCCACGGTGTACCTGGGGGTGAGCGGCGACATCCCGGTGCCGGGCGACTACGACGGCGACGGCCGCACCGACCCAGGTGTATTCCGGCCTTCGACGGGCGGCTGGTACACGTCCGGGGAAGCCACGGTGTACCTGGGGGTGAGCGGCGACATCCCGGTGCCGGGCGACTACGACGGCGACGGCACTACCGACCGCGGCGTGTGGCGTCCGTCGTCGGGTGGCTGGTACGTCGCCGGTCAGGCCACCGCTTTCCTGGGCCTCTCGGGCGATGTACCCGAGCCCGGCGACTACGACGGCAACGGCTCCACCGACAGGGCCATTTGGCGCTCGTCGGTGGGCGGCTGGTACGTGGACGGCCAGCCCACGGCGTTCCTCGGGGTCAACGGCGACGTCCCGATTCCCCTGCCGCAGGCCATCTACAGGGCAGCTTTCGGGGGTGCACTGCTCGGGGTGTCGTCGGACCCCGGCAACGTCACTACGGTGGCCGGGGGCGGGCAACCGCCCGACGGGCTTGGCGATGGCGGGCCAGCCCTCGACGCCCAGTTGGACGCTCCGGCGGCAGTGGTCGCCGGCACCGGGCCGAGCGGGACGCGACGGGTGGCCTATATCGCCGACGGGCTCCGGGTGCGCCGGGTGCGCTTCCCCGATGAGCCCGGCGCCGTTCCCATCATCGACTCCGTCGCCAACGACATCGCCACCTCCACGCCGCGCTACCCGGCTGGCCTGGCCGTTGACGCCGGCGGTGATCTGTACATCGCCGACAAGGCCTACAACCGAGTCCTCCATCTGGACCTGGCCGGCAACCTGCGGACTGTGGTGGGCAGCGAGGGGGGTCTAGGGGGGTTCTTCGGCGACGGGGGGCTCGCCACCAAGGCGAAGCTCCAGTTCCCCCGGGCGGTGGCCGTTGACGCCGCCGGCAACCTCTACATCGCCGACACCGAAAATGCCCGAGTGCGCCGGGTCGACGCCGGGGCGGACGGCGTCGTCAACGGCGGGAACGACGAGACGATCACCACAGTGGCCGGACGGGTGGGAGACGGCAACGCCAACTTTGGTGGCGACGGTGGTCTAGCCACCGACGCCGCCCTTGGCCTGCCCCTGGGGCTGGCTGTCGACCCGGCCGGCAACCTGCTGGTTGCGGTGTTGGACGTCGCCCGCGGCATCTACCGGGTGCGCCAGGTGGACACCGGCGGTCGCATCACCACCGTGGCGGGTGGGGGCAGCCCTGTGGATGGGTTGGGCGACGGCGGCCCCGCCACCGCCGCCGCGCTGAGCTTCGGCGTCAACGGCACGGCCGGCGTGGCGGTGGAGCCGTCCGGCGACGTGCTCGTGGCCGACTCCGGCCACCACCGCATCCGCCGCGTGGACGCTGCCGGCACCATCACCACCGTCGCCGGAACCGGCGTGGCCGGCTTCAGCGGCGACGGCGGCCCGGCCACCGAGGCCGCCTTCCACACCCCCGCCGGCGTGGCCGTCGACGCTGCCGGCGATGTCTTCGTGGCCGACACCGGCAACGGGCGCGTCCGCCGGGTGGCGATGGCGCCGACCGAGCAGCCGAGCCTGCGGATCTACGACGCCACCGTGACCGAGGGCCACGATGGCCCGACGACAGCCACGTTCGTGGTCCACTTGTCGCGAAAGGCCACCGCTCCCGTTTCGGTGGACTTCGCCACCGCCGACGGAACGGGCCGGGCCGCGGCCACCGCCGGCGCTGACTACGTACCCGCGTCCGGGACGCTCTCGTTCCAGGCCGGTGAGCAGACCAAAGCGGTGACGGTAGCGGTGGTCGGCGACCGGGTGGCCGAGCCGGACGAGTCGTTCACCGTCTCCCTCGCCAACGCCACCGGGGCGACGCTGAGCCGCCCTGTCGGGGTCGGCACCATCCTCAATGACGACGGCCCAATTCCCGCGCTGTCAGTGGCCGATGTCCGCGCTGTCGAGGGCGACGGGGGGACCACCCCCATGACGTTCCACGTGAGCTTGGCACCTGCGAGCGCCGGCCCGGTGTCGGTTCGCTATGCCACCGCCGCCGGCGACGCCGAGAGCGGGATCGACTTCGTCCCTGCGTCGGGAACGCTGAACTTCGCCCCAGGTGAAACAGCGGCCACCGTCGCTGTGAGCGTCGTGGGGGACACCATCGAGGAGTCCGACGAGCATTTGACGCTCGCTCTCTTCGACCCTTCCGGCGCCACGCTCGGGCGTGACGCGTCCATCGGCACCATCCTCGATGACGACGGGATGTGGCGCTCGACGCCGCCGCTAGCCGAGGCGCGCCCGACGGCCACCGCTACAACCCTGGACGGCCCGGCCTGCGCCGTGCCGGGGGCAAAGGTGGCATGCGGCGCCGTGCTGGTCGCCGGGTGGACGGCGCCCGAGGTCCCCGACGCCGGGCCCACTCCGAGCCCGGTCGAGGTGTACGCTGCCGACACCTGGACGAAGTCGGCGGACCTACCCCTAGCGCGCACGGGCCACTCCGCCACCTTGCTCGCTGGGCCGGCGTGTGCCGCGCCGTCAGCGGCGGCCGGCTGCGGCACTGTGCTGGTCGCGGGCGGCACCGTGCTGGTGGCTCACCGCTCTAGGGCGACCGGCGATGCCCGCCGCTTCGACCCCTCGTCGGGCACATGGGTGGCGGCCGGTGCCATGGCCCACCCCCGCACCGGCCACACCGCCACGTTGTTGAGCGACGGCGATGTGCTGGTCGCCGGCGGAGCCTCGTTCGACAAGCGGACAGAAGGGATGTCGACGGCCGGTAACGCGGAGGCCGAGATCTTTCGTCCTGGCGATGGGACGTGGAGCGGCGCCGGCGCCCTTGCCACCCCGCGCACTACCCACACCGCCACCGTGCTCGACGGCCCGGCCTGTCGGGCCGCCCCGCCAACGCCGCCGTGGTGTGGTCGGGTGCTGGTGACCGGCGGCACTGCGCGTACCGATCCGACCCGGCCGGAGGTGCTCGCCTCGACCGAGATTTACGACCCCGCGACGGCCACCTGGGCCCTTGGGCCGGCGCTCTCGGTGCCTCGCAGCAGCCACACCGCCACGGTGCTCGATGGTCCGCGCTGCCGTGCCCCGATGCCAGCCCCCTGGTGCGGCAAGGTCCTGGTGGCCGGCGGGCTGACGCCGGCCACCGGTGAAGGGATCGACAACGAACCCGTGCCGGTGTCGTCGGCCGAGTTGTACGATCCGGCCACCGGCTCCTGGAGCCCGGCGGGCGAGCTTGCGACGCCACGCGCTTACCATGTCGCCGCCGCCCTTGATGGCGCGCCGTGCCGTGAGGACCCGGCGCCGCTGTGGTGCGGCACGGTCCTGGTGGCGGGCGGGTCCTCGGTCGGGCGGCTGGCGTCGGACCAGGTCAACGACCCGGTGGCGTCGGCCGAGGTCTACGACCCCGCCGCCAACGCCTGGGAGTTGACGGCGACCATGAGGAGTATGCGGGCTGGCGCGGCGACCGCCCGTCTCCCCGATGACTCCGTGCTGGTGATCGGCGGCAACGCCATGTCGGCCGAGGGAACGTTAGAGCCCCTGGCGAGCGCTGAGCGCTACCTGCCCGCCGCCGGCCCGGGCGGCCCCCAGGTCAGCGCGATCGAGCCCTTCGCCGGGCCCACCTTCGGCGGGACCGAGGTCACCATCCGCGGCCGCGGTCTCCTCCTGGCGCCCGCCGTGTCCTTCGGTGGCGTACCCGCCACCGCCGTGAGGGTGCGCTCGGACACCGAGATCGTGGCCACCACTCCGCCCGCGCCGCAGGGCGGCGTCGATGTGGCCGTGGCTACGGCCGTCGGCAGGACCGGCTCGGCAACCCGCTTCACCTACGGGCCTGGGGCTTGGGCGACGACCGGCTCCATGACCGCGGCCCGCATGGGTCACGTGGCGGTGCTCCTCGACGGCGTGGCCTGCCATGGGTCGGCACCGCCGGGTTACTGCGGCAAGGTGCTGGTGGCGGGACGCGCTGGCCTGAAGGGCGCTGGCGGGCAGTTCCCGGGGGTGGCCAGCGCCGAGCTGTACGACCCGGCCACCGGCCGGTTCACGCCCACCGGCTCGATGACAACCGAGCGGGCCGGCGACCCCAAAGTATTTGCCCCCTTCACCGCCACGCTTCTCGACGGCCCCGCCTGCCGGGGAGCGACGCCGGCCGGCTGGTGCGGCGAGGTGCTCGTCACCGGCGGTGTCGCCGTGATAGACGAGGTCAAGATCCAGACGCTGGCCTCGGCCGAGCTGTACGACCCGGCGAGCGGTTCGTGGCGCCTCACCGACCCCATGACGGTGGCCCGCGCCGGCCACACCGCCACGCTCCTGGGTGACGGCAGTGTCCTGGTTGCCGGCGGCACCACCGACGCGGCATCCGGCGAGTACCCGTCCACCGCCGCCGCCGAGGTCTACGACCCGGCCGAGGGGAAGTGGCGTCCGGTCCAGCCGATGGCCGTCGCCCGCGAGCTGCACACCGCCACTCTGTTGCCGACCGGCGACGTGCTCGTCACCGGCGGCGCCGGCGAGCCGCAGGGCTTCAACGTCCACGTGCTGGCGTCGGCCGAGCTGTACCACCCGCGCACCGGCAAGTGGCGGCGAGGCCGTGACCTGGCCGTGGAGCGGGCCTCCCACACCGCCACCGTGATTTCGGGGCCAGGCTGCGGGCTGGACTGCGGGAAAGTCCTCGTCGTCGGCGGCGCGGGAGTGTCGCGTGTGCTCCGCTCCACAGAGCTCTACGACCCCGCCACCGATCGCTGGGCACCTGGCGGCCTGTTGGGCGTGGGCCGGTCCAACCACAGCGCTGTGCTCCTGGCCAACGGCCGGGTGCTGCTGGCCGGAGGGTTCCTACCGACCGGCCGGGCCGGCACCGCTGCCGAGGAGTTCGATCCCATCTCGAACCAGATTCGGGTCACCAGCGCCATCCCCGCGGGCTACGCCGCCATGACCGCCACCCTGCTCGACGGCCCAGCATGTCGCGCCGCCCCACCCGGGTACTGCGGCACGGTGCTTTTCGCCGGCGGCGGCGATCAGGACACCCGAAATTACACCGAGAGAATCCTCAACCATTCGGCGGCGGCGGAGCGCTACATCCCCGCTCCCGAAGTCACGGCGGTGAGCCCGGGTACCGGTCCCAGCCGGGGTGGGACGCCGGCCACCATCGCCGGCACGGGCCTGGCCGGCGCCGGCGCAGTCCGCTTCGGCGGCGCGGTGGCGACGCAGCTCTCGCTGCGGTCGGCAACCGAGTTGGTGGCGGTGACACCGGCTCATCCTTCTGGGCCGGTCGCGGTCGTCGTTGACGGCCCCGGCGGCACGTCGGCTCGGCGCGAACCCACCGCCGCCGCCCGGTACGCGTTCGTCGTTTCCCGGGCCCCCGCGCGGGTGACCGATCTGCAAGCGGTGGTCACCTCCGACACGTCGTTGATGCTCACCTGGTCGGCGCCCCCCTCCGATGGCGCCTTCCCACCGCCTGCTACCCGCTTCGCGCTCCACCAGTCGAGCGACACCCCACTAACCGACGAGGCGTCGTTCGCCGCTGCACAAAGCCTGTGCGGCGGGGAGTGCCGCTTCTCGTTGTCCACCGTCGGCGAGCGCGTGAGCCTGTCGGTATCCGAGCTGCGCCCGGGCACGACCTACAACTATGCCCTGAGGGCGGTTGCCGACACCGGGGAGGGACCCCTGTCAAATGCGGTGTCAGCCAGAACGCTCGGCACCGTGCCCTCTCCCCTGGTGGCAGGGAAGGTGGTTCAGGCGCCGTCGGCGAGCCTGGCCTCGCGCCACGTCGCCACCTCCGTCCCGCCGTCGACCGTTGTGACGACCACGACGTCGACGACCTTGCCCCCCACCCGCTTCGCCCTCGGGGAAGTGGCCGCCCCGGCCGCCCCGGCCCCACCTGCGCCCGCTCGTCGAGGAGGCGGCGTGCGATGGGTGCTTTGGGCCATGGCCGTGCTCGGCGCCGCGTCCGCCGGGTTCGTCGCGCCCCGGCTGGGCCGGCGCCGATCCGGTGGTAGATGAGGCGCTCCTTGGGGCGCAACCTTCTACGTTGTAGGATAACAGCACAACGGTGTTGCCAATACAATAGATTGCCGGCATGATTTGTTGGCCGGAGGGCGGACAATGGCGGAGGAAGTGATGGAGTGAGTCGCGGACCCGCCAGGCGGTCGAAGGCCACTCCAGTACAGTTGTCAGCCGGGCCAGAGGAGAGGCGGTCGGATGAAACGGGCAGTGGTGTGTGGCGCGGGCGGCTTTGTCGCCGGTCATCTGGTCAAGCGCCTCAGGCGCGATGGTTACTGGGTGCGCGCTGTGGACATCGTCGCTCGCCCCTACGGTCCGAGCGCCGCCGACGAGTACCTCGAACTCGACCTGCGGGACCTGCTGGCCTGCGAGCAGGCCTTGCGTGTGGACGACGGCGTGGACGAGGTCTATCAGTTGGCCGCCGACATGGGCGGCATGGGCTTCATCGACTCGGCCGAGTGCGAGATCATGCGTAACAACGCGCTGATCAACCTCAACATGATCGACGCCGCCGTCCGCTCCCGGGTCGGTCGGTACTTCTTCTCATCGTCCGTGTGCATCTACCGCGACATGGCCGTCGGGGAGGCGGCGCTAACCGAGGCCGATGCCTATCCGGCACTCCCCGACAATGAGTACGGCTGGGAGAAGCTCTACGCCGAGCGGACCGCCCAGGCCTATGGACGGCGCTTCGGGCTCCCCGTACGAATCGCCCGCTTCCAGAACTGCTACGGCCCCGAGGGCACGTGGACCGGCGGCCGAGAGAAGGCTCCGGCCGCCATCTGTCGCAAGGTGGCCGAAGCCCCCGATGGGGGCACCATCGACGTGTGGGGTGACGGTACCGCCGTGCGCTCGTACATCTACGTCGACGATCTGGTCGAGGGCATCGTGGCAACCACGACCTCCGACCTCGAGGGGCCAATGAACATCGGATCCTCCCAGTACGTGAGCGTCGACGAGCTTGTCGCCACCGTGACCGGGGTGGCGGGCAAGCGCCTGGCCACCAACCATGTCGACGGGCCAGTCGGGGTCCGATCCCGGAACTTCAGCCATGCCCGGGTGGAGTCGTTGGGATGGGTGGCCCGCCATAGCCTTCGTGACGGGATCGAGAAGACGTATCCCTGGATCGCCGAGGAGGTTCGCCGGGCGACGACGGTTGTGTGAGGGCGCCAGAAACTACGGTCAGCTTTCCGGCTGATAGAGACAGTCGATCTCGACCACTCGACCACTCTGGCGACGCCAGTCCAGTGGGCGAACGAGGTGCCAGCCTCTCGCTCCCAAGAAGTGGTTCGCCTCCGTGAAGAGTGGCTGGCCTTCGTACTGCCGATCGAATGACTGTTCCACCACCAGTGCGTCGGTGCGCTCCAAGGTGTTGGTGGCGCCCGCCAGAACCTCAAGTTCAAAGCCCTGAACGTCGAGCTTGAGCAGGATCGGTCGATCAAGGTGGCGCCCGTCGAGGACGGTGTCGAGGCGACACAGCGGTACCTCGATGGGCTCGTCTTCCTCGGCCCACCGGTAGCGCGCCTTCGCCTCGGTCGTTACCGGCAGGGCTGAGGACGACAGGGTGTAGGGGTGCGGGTGGAACGCGGTGACGCCGTCCTCGTTGCCGACTGCAGCGACGTGCACCTCGGCCATGTGGAAGCCGGCGAGCGCCTCTCGGAGCTGGTTGGCCGCCGCCGGTAAGGGTTCGAAGGCGATGACCTTTGCGGCGGGCCAGCGCGCCAGCGCCGCCACCGAGAACTGGCCGACATTGGCACCTACATCGATAAGCGTGGCGAAGCGGAGGCCCTCGGCGCTGAGCCCGTCGATCAGACGGAAGGCGGCGACGGAGAACGGGCGCGACCTGCACACGGCCCGCAGTCCGGCGGTCGAGGTGAGTAGCTGGGCCAGACGGGCCATCCGTTCGACAAGGTCGGCTGCGGCCGGGCTCTTGTGCGGACTCATCGCCTGGCCGCAGCGACGCGCTCGAACAGCGTGATGTACGACTCGGCCGCGCGGTCCCATGACAGTTCGGCGGCCCGTTGCCTGCCGGCGGCCACCAGCCGATCGCAAAGGTCGGGATCGTTTGCCACCTCGACCAGTCGGTTCGCCATCTCCACCGGGTCATCCGGGTCGACCAGGACGGCGGCACCTCCCACCACCTCGGGCAGTGCCGTTCGGTCGGAGGCGATGACCGGGACGCCCCATGCCATCGCCTCCAGCGCCGGAAGGCCGAATCCCTCGAGTAGGGACGGGATCACGACGACGGTGGCGTTTCGGTAGAGCTGGTCGAGAGGTGCACCCTCGATGTGGCCGACGAGCTCGACGAGGTCGGACAGACCGCCGGCATCGATCCGGGAACGAATGATCGACATCTGATGGCCGTCGGGGTCTCGCCCTGCGACCACCAACCGGAAACCATCGGGCAGGCGAGGTCGGGCGATGGCGAACGCATCGACAAATTTCGCCAAGTTCTTGTAAGGCCATAGGGTCCCGACGACGAGAGCGTAGTTGCCGTTTTGACCGGGCATGCATGCCACTCCGTCGATGCCCAGCAAGATGGCCTCCACCTTTGCCGACGGTATTCCGGTGTCGGCAATGAGTTGACGTGCGAGGTAGTCCGAGACAGGGGTGATGGCTGTCGCTCGCTGGTGCGACAGACGCATGACGGGGCCGAAGTAGACACGGTGCGGCAACGAGAGATCGGCGGCACCGAGTCGCCGAATTGATGGCAGCGCCAGGCCGGCCTGGAAAGCCACCACCTGGGGAACCGTGGCAGCGATGCTGCCGACGCTCGAGGGCGTGAACAGCACGTCGGTGTTCCTTGCGACCACCCACGGGACCACGATCTGATCCTGCAGGATCCGCACCAGCGTTCGTCGCCGGGCGGTGGAGAGCACCAGGCGCTCCACGCCGTCGCCAGCGCCAGCAAAGAGGCCGACGTTCGCACGACTGCAGAGAAGGCGAAACCTGTGATCGCCTCCCGCTCGGACCAAGGCCGGGACCAGCCCGACGAGCATTGTCCGGATGCCCTCGTTCCCCATGGTGACCGACAGGGTGTTGATGGTGACGCGAAGGCCGGTCACCGCTCTCCCGAGCGAACCCAGGGCCCGAGCCCTAGTGGCGGGACTGGGCGGCCGGCCTGCTCGGAGACCTTCGAGAACTCGGCTGGCTGCACGAATCCGATCATATCGACCGCGCAAAACCGCTCATCGGCGGAGCCACAGGCCCATCGACGGCCGAACGCTGGGCCACGGCGGCTTTCATCGCCCAAATCAGTTGTGTAGTATTCATACAACGACTATTGCATCGTGGCACCTCCTGGTCTATTATCCCGCACGAGTACGTGACCGCCACGAGGGCGGCCCGTCGAGATGGAGCACGCCGGAGGGGGTTCGATGGAGCACGCGTCAGCGCTCCACATGTCCCACTCCGGTGACGGTGTCGCCGGTCGCATCGCCCGTTGCGCTCCGGCGCCGGACCCGGACTCCCATGCCCGCGCCAGCGAGATCGGCGACCTGGTAGATGTGTCGGAGATAGCCCGCTCGCTGGGTTTCGTTCGGCCGGTGGCGCTGACCCGGGCGGCGTGGGCTGATGCGGTCGAGTGGAGCGGCGCCGACAAGGCAAGCTTGGAGAAGGGCCGTTTGTGGGACGTGCTCGCGATGGCCAGGTTCTCCCTCAGACGCAATCGGGGCGGAGGCCCGCGGCTGACGTGTTCCCTCGTCCGGGTGCCAAACTCCGAGGGAGACACGGCGCCGGCGCTGTGCGCTCTCGTGCTGCTCACCCGCTCGGGCGATGACCGCGAGCCGTACGTCATCATGCGAGGCTCGGAAGTGCGATGACGTCGAGCCGCCGCTGGTTCCCCGGGCCGGCGTGACCCTGCCCCTCCGCGCCGCCGCGCCCGGCCTCCTCCACACCGGTCGTGGGTTTCCAGAGCCCGGTGCCAGGTCGCGGCTGCGGCGCCGGCTCGAGCCGGTGGCGGCGGCGGGATGGGTCGCCAGTGCATTCACCGTCTCATTCAACGGCGTGCGCTTGTCGTCGGCGGTGTCGGTCGGAGACGCCGTGTTCGCCGCCACCCTTGTGGTTACCATCGCCTGGGCGGCGGCCGGAGGACGCAAGCGCACCGCCGGGGTTCCTGTCGCCCACGTGTCTGCCCTGGTGTGGGTGGGCGGGGCCGCCCTGGTTGCGGGCGCCACCGTGGCCACTGTGGCCGGCCAGCGGACGGCCGTAGGCATAGTCGCGCTCGGCCGGTTCGTGTTCGACACCGGAGGATCGCTGCTCGGGTGGTGCGTGTGGGCCCCCGACCGGCGACAGCTCCGTTGGTTCTGCACCGCCTTTGTGGCTGGAGGTTTGTTCAGCGCCGCCTGGGCTTGGAGCTTTATCCCCGCTGCCACCCGCCGTCCCATGGGGCTCGACTCGCACCCGAACGACTTCGGCATCGTGTGTGTGGTTGGAGCGGCCATCGCGGCGGCCTGGGCCCTTGTCGGCACCGCGGCAATGCGCCGGCCGGCCGCCGCTGCTACGGCTGTGCTGGCGGCTGGGGTGGTGGCCTCGGGGTCGCGTTCGGCTCTGGTGGGCCTGGCCGCCGCAGTGCCCGTGGTGGCAGCGTGCTGCGGGCGGACGGCCTTGGCCCGCGGGGCGGCGGTGGCGGGGGCGGTGGTCGCGGTCGTGGTGCTGGCCGGTGTGGTGCGCGCCCCGCACCACACCTGGCTGGGGCGGTTCGCAGGCGACCGCTCCACGGTCGAGAGCGACGCTGGGCGCACGGCGGCGCTGGTCAGCAGCCTGGAGCGGGTGCGGCGCCACCCGCTCGCCGGCGAAGGGCTGGTGTCCGCCTTCGCGGCCCACGACATCTACCTCCAGGCCATGGTGATCGGCGGTCCACTTGGCCTGGCTGGCCTGGTGGCCGTGGCCACATCGGTCGTTTCGGCGACGGCGCGGGCTGCAACCGGCGGAGCAGGCCCTGGCAGGGAGCGGGTGCTGGTGGCGGGCCTGGGCGCCGGCTACTGCGGCTACCTCGTCGCCGGGCTGTTCCAGAACAACGTGTCGCAGCGGTATGCCTGGTTGGTCGCCGCCGCCACCCTCAGCGCGGCGGCCGGCCTGCGCTCCGCCTCTCGAAGCGGGCTGGAGCCATGAGCAGGAACGGGCCTGATTCGCAGGCGTCACCGCCTGGGCGTCGGCTGATCGCAGCGCGGCCGTCGTGAGCGGCGGCCACGAGCGCTCCGCCCGGGGGGTAAACGCCCTGGCGCAGCTGCACGCGCGACTGCCCAAGCATGGGGTCGGTCACCTCGGAGCGAGAATGCTGGCCCTCGCTCGGCCCTCAGTGCGCCTCTGGCCCGGTCGCCAGGCCGACCCCGATGAGGTGCTGGCCCGCAACGCACCGTTCGGAGCGCATGCGCAGTTACCGCAGCCGGTGGCGGGCATCCGCACCGGTGTCGCAATTGCTTCAGGCGGACTCCACTGCCTCGCCCTGTTGCAGGACGGCAGTGTCGTCGCCTGGGGATCGAACGAGGACGGAGCGGTAGGCGACGGAACCCGCGTCGATCGTCGAACACCGGTCAAGGTCGTCGGCCTCCACCGTCGGGCGGTCGGCATTGCCGCGGGAGGGTCGCACAGCCTGGCGTTGCTCGACGACGGGTCTGTGGCGGCATGGGGTAGCAATCGCGACGGTCGCCTCGGCGACGGCACGTCGGGGCGACGGCGCCTCACCCCGGTCCTGGTCGGCCCGATGCCCGAACGGGTGATCGCGGTGGCCGCTGGCGAGTACCACAGCGTCGCCCTCACCCAGTCCGGCACCGTGCTGACGTGGGGTTGTCCGCGCTCGCCTCGGCCTTCCACGCCGCGAGTGGTCGACGGGATCGCCGGCACTGTGCGAACGGTCGTCGCCGCGCGCGGCTCGACGTTCGCGGTAACCGATGAAGGTGCGGTCTTCGCCTGGACTATGGACCTGCGCCCAGTCGTCGTGGCCGGTCTCGACGAGATCGTCCACGTGGCTGCGGGGGACCACAGCCAGCTGGCGATGCGGCGCGATGGCGCCGTCTGGGGATGGGGCCCCAATTTCGACGGGCAACTGGCGGACGGAACCACTGACAAGCGCGAGCAGCCCGTCCGTTCATCGGCGTTGCCACCGGGCGTGAGGGCGCTCTCGCTCGGCCCCACGAGCGGGCTGGCGATCATTGGGGACGGGTCGTTGTGGGAGTGGGGAAGCCGCCAGGGCCCGACGCCCGTCGCGGGCCTGGAAGGAGGCGTGCGGGCCATTGATGCCGGCCGCACGGCGCCGCTCGTCAGCTATCAAACCGGTGCGAGGCCGATGGATCGGCGGAGGGGCGGGATCCTTTCGATCAGGTAGGTTGCCCAGCGCTCGGGCGTAAACTGGTGCGACAGCTCAAAGCTGTGGCGGGCCAGTTCGGCCCGGTCGGTGGTCGGGGCCGACATCCATCTCATTGCCTCGGTGAGCGATATGGGGTCGCCAGGGCGGACGACCGCGCCGTTGTAGCCGTCCAGCACGAGACGGGTGGACGAACCGCACGCCGACGAGCAGATGACGGCCAGCCCGGCGCTGGTCGCCTCGTGAACCACAACACCCCACGGTTCGAACCGGCTGGGCAGGACGAGGCAGCCCGACCGGGAGAACAGGGCCGGAAGTTCGTGCGGAGGCACGAAGCCGGCCATCTCCACGCCGGGAGCCGAATCCAGAGTTTTCGCGAGGGGACCGGTGCCGCTCACGATCAGTGGCCACGGATCAGGCGTCGAGCCCCGATAGCTGCGATAGGCCTCGGCCAGGACATCGACGCCCTTCTCGCGAACGAGACGACCGGCGAAGAGGAACGAGTTCGGGGCGTCCTCGCCGCCGGCGCGACGCGCAGCCGTGAACGCCTGATGGTCGCAGGTGTACAGGCCCCACAGGATGCGATCGTCGGGGAAGCCGAGCATCCGGGCGAATGTCGCTTGGCGTTCGCCGGGTAGGAAGGCGACGTCGTAGGCCGGTTGGACGTAGCGGGTAGCGATGGCCCGGGCGCCCCACTGCTTCGCCGAGCCCAACCACGCGTTGTCCATGCAGAGAACCCGAAGGGTGCAGCCCCGCATGGCCAGAGAGACGTGCCGGTACTGTGGCGGGTTCCAAGACGAGACGAGGAGCGCGTGCGGTGCGAAGTCGGTGACCAGAGCCAGCACGCCACACTCGTCCGGGGCGCCGGCCCACGTCCCACCGGGCAGCCCGAGGTCGAGGAGGTCGTCATCGAACGGTGCGTCGGCGGCTGCCTGCTCGTGGACGAGCAGCACCTCGGCGCCGCTGTCGCGTAGCGCGCCGAACGTGGCGCGGGCATAGCCGGACATCTTCTTCCAAAGGATCGCTACCCGCACTGGCACGTGCGTTCCGGACGGGTCGGCATGGCGGTTGGCAGCCTATTGGCGGCCGGGCCGAAACGGTGAGGTAGATCCCGTAGTCTGGGTCCGTGGTGCAGCGGAACAGCGACCTGGAAAACACCCGGCGGTGGCTCGGCGGTCAGGAGCGTAGGAGTTGCGCCGTCACCTCCTGGACGGGATGAGTTCGAGCCGCCAGCTGGCCCTTGCGGCCAGCCTCGGCGCTGTCGCCGGGGGCTTGGTCGTCGTCGACATCCGCGTCCTCGCAGCCGCGGCCACGGGCGTGGTGGCCCTCGGCGCCCTTTGCTCCCTGTGGAGGATGGGCGATGAGCGCATAGCCGGGATGGCGTGGGCGGGCGCCGCCTTTACCGCGCCGATGAACGGCGTCCGCGTCACAAGCTTCATGGCTGTCACCGACGTGTTCCTCGTGGTGGCAGTTCTGGCCATGGCGCCGTCGCTCGCCCTCGGCTGCCGCCGGTTCTCGGTGTCGGCACACGTCGGCGTCCTGGCTGGTCTCGCCATGATCGCCACAGGGGGAGTGATCGGTACGATGTTTGCCGCCCACCCCGAGGCCAGCCTTGTGGTGATCGCCAAATTCGTGCTTGCTGCCGCCGGCTCAGTGGCGGCCTTCGCGCTTTGGCGCCCGAACCAGCGCCAGCTCAGCGGCTTCTGTGCGCTGTGGTTGGCGGGAGCGTTGGTCAGTTCCGCCTGGGCGCTGACCCTCGATCCCCACCGGCCCGGGCGCCCGTTCGGGCTGGCCACCCACCCCAACCACCTCGGCTTGGTCTGCGTTTTGGGCACGTGCATCGCACTGGGCTTCGTGCTCGAAAGACATCGGGCGACCCGATTGGCCGGGTTGTTGTCGTGCCCGGTGTTGATAGCCGCGCTGTTGGCCTCGGGCTCGCGTGCGGCGCTGGTGGGCCTGCTCGTAGCCGGTGTCACTGTGTTGGTGCTTTCGGGCCGGGTGCGCTTGGCGATACGGGCCGCCATGGTGGCCTCGACGGTGGGCGTGCTCGTCCTCACGAGCGCGTTGCACCTGTCCGGGACGGGCCTCGACCGGCTCTTCGGCAATGCGTCGGCCTCGCGGAGCGACGCCGAGCGCGTTGGAAAACTGGTTAACAGCTACGACCGCTTCGCTGCCCACCCGCTCACCGGCGAGGGCTTCGAGTTCGCCCAGGAGGCCCACAACGTGTACCTCCAGGTGCTCGTCGCCGCCGGTCCACTCGGCCTGGTGGGTCTGGTCGTGGTGGTCAGCTTCACCCTGAGCGGCATCTTGCGGAGCCGGCGCCGCCCTGGTACACGCGCCACCGGCGACCGGGCGTTGCTGGCCGGTCTGGGCGCCGGATCTGTCGGCTACCTGGCGGCCGGGGCGTTCCAGAACATCTTGTGGGACCGCTATCTGTGGCTCTACGTGGCCGCCGCCGTCACCCTCGCCGCGCAGGTGCGCCCCGCACGGCCCTGGCCCGAGGCGATCGAGTTCCCCGGACCCGCCGTGAGCGCCTTTCCGATCAGCGCGACCGATCGGTAGCGGCGCCGAAGTCGAGCTTCCACCGAAACCTATTACCCTCCGGGGATGCAGGCCCGCTTGTGAGGATCGCGGTCCACGACTACGGCGGGTATCCGTTCCCGGTGGAGCTGAGCCGGGAGCTGGCTCGGCGGGGCCACGACGTGCTGCACTTGTACTGCGCCAGCATCGCCGGCCCGCCGGGCCGCATCGGGGCGGGCCCCGATGATCCACCGTCGCTGCGTATCGACGGTGTGGGCATCGGGCGGTCGTTCTCCAAGTACTCGCCGACCCGCCGGTTGATCGACGAGGTGGCCTACGGCCGGGCCGCGGCCGCTCGGATCGCCGCCTTCGGCCCGCGGACGGTTCTGTCGGCCAATGCGCCGCTGCTGACCCAGCAACGGCTCATGGCCGAAGCCCGGCGGACCCGCCGCCGCTTCGTGTACTGGTGGCAGGACTCGTACGGCGTCGGCGTACGCGCTGTCGCCCACCGTCGCCGGCCGGCCGCTGCGCCGTTCGTTGCCTGGCCGTTCGAGACGCTCGAACGCCGCATGCTCTCGCGCAGCGACCGCGTCGTTGCTATCTCCGAGGGGCTTCGATCCCAGTCCCTCCGGTGGGGGATCGATGCCGCCAACGTCGAGGTCGTGCCCAACTGGGCGCCGGTCGACGACATCGTCCCGGGCGCCCCGGAGAACACCTGGAAGGCAGGGCACGGGCTGTCGGGAGCGCCCGTCGTCACTTACACGGGGACGCTCGGGCTCAAGCACGACCCGAGCATGTTGGTCGACTTGGCCGTTGCCGTCCGCCCCCTCGGGGCCCGGGTCTGCATCGTGTCCGAGGGACCGGGGCGCCGGCTGCTGGAGGAACGTCGCCGCTCCCTTGGGCTCGACAACCTGGTGCTGCTCGACTACCAGCCGGCTGAGCAGTTCTGCTCGGTGCTCGCCGCCGCTGACATCCTCGTCGCCATCCTCGAGGCCGACGCCGGGGCCTTCTCCGTCCCCTCCAAGGTGCTGTCGTACCTTTGCGCAGGCCGGCCTGTCGTTGCCGCGCTGCCTCTGGAGAACCGCTCCGCCGAGGTGATCCGGGCCGCCGGGGCCGGCGTGTGTGTAGCCCCCGGGGAGGCCGAGGCGTTCGCCGCCGCCGTCGTGGCCCTGCTCGGTGATCCTGAGAGGCGCCGTCTCCTGGGCGACAACGGCCGTGCCTATGCCCTCGAGGAGTTCGCACGGGAGCCCATCGCCGACCGCTTCGAGCACGTCCTGGCAGGCCCCCGGGGCCCTGGCCGGTGCGGCGCGCTCGGCATCGTGGCGGCCACGGTGCGGCGGATATGGTCCCACCCCGAGAACCGGGGCCGGCGGACCCGCGCGCTGGCGGCGTACGGGGCGTGGCAGGTGTGGGAGCGCACGATCCGGCAGCCCTGGACCGTGAAGCTCACCCCGACCCGCCGCATTCGCTGCCACCCCCACAGCCCCATCGCCTCGTCGGTGCTCTACTACCGGCTCCCCGATCCGATGGAGATGCGGTTCTTGCTGCGCTTCCTCGGGGCGGGGGACGTATTCGTCGACGTCGGCGCCCACCTGGGCGTCTACACCGTCCTGGCCTCCTCGGTGCCTGGTGTGCGGATCGTGGCCCTGGAACCGTCGACTTCGTCGTTCGGCCGCCTGCGCGACAACATCGACCTGAACGGCATCGGGATCCAGGTCACCGCCGTGCAGGTCGCCGCCGGGAGCCGGTGTGGCCAGGCGATGCTCTCTACCGGAGCCGAAGCCATGAACACTCTGGTCTACGAAGCAGGTTCCGGCGAGACGGTTGAAGTCACCACCGTCGACACCCTCGTGGACGAGCTTGGCATCCCGAGGGTGGCGGCCATGAAGATCGACGTGGAGGGCCTGGAGATCGACGTGCTCGACGGGGCGCGGGCAACGATCGAGCGCGACCGCCCAGCGCTCGTCGTCGAGGTGAACGACCCGGAACGGGTGGCCTCGTTCGCCGAGGCCAGCGGCTATACCTGCGTCCGCTACGACACCGAGACCCAGCGGCTCACCCCCGCCGCCGTCCACTCCTTCGATGGGTGCAACGCCCTTCTCGTCGCCGACCTCGATGCTGCCCGACGACGGCTCGGGCGCTGAGGCCGACCCGCCGCCTCCTGGGTCAGCGGCACCCGGTGGCGTACGGCGGCGGGTGAGCTGGACGATCGCCGATCAGGCCGTCGCCAGCAGCACCAGCATCGGGACCTCCGTGGTGGCCGCCCGGTCTCTCGACCGTGAAGGCTTCGGCGCGTTCGGCCTGGCGTTCACGGTGTATCTGCTGGTCATGGGAGCCTGCCGGGCGCTGGTCACCGAACCCTTGTTGACCCGGTACAGCCGCATGGAGGAGGGCCAGCCGGCGGCCCGTGCCCGCGAGGTCGTCGGGGCGGCCGCCGGGATCGGGCTGGCGTCTGCCCTCGCCCTGCTCGTGGCTGCGGCTGTGGTGGGTAATGCCGCGGGGCAGGCCCTCTGCACCCTGGCCGTCGTCCTGCCCGGACTGCTCGTGCAGGACGCCTGGCGCTACTGGTTCGTCACGACCGGACGGCCCAAGTCCGCCGTGTACAACGACGGGATCTGGTCCGGGGCCCAGCTCGTGCTGCTGATCCCGCTCGCTTGGGCCCACTTGTTCAACCTTGTCACCATCATCGCGTGGTGGGGCCTGTCAGGGGTGTTGGCCGGGCTGGCCGGCTGCATCGCGGCCCACACGATGCCGTCGGCGTCGTCGACGTTGCGCTGGATCGGCGCTCACCGCGATCTCGGTGGGCGGTACGTGGCCGAGTTCGCCAGTGCCAGTGGTGCCGGCTACGGCGCCCTCATGGCCCTGGGCGCCATCGCCGGCCTGGGAGCACTGGGAGCCCTTCGGGCGACCCAGGTGTACTTCGGCCCCATCAACGTTCTGTTCGGCGGCATCTACCTGGCCCTCGTCCCGGAGGGCGCCCGTCTCAGCGGGGACAGGCGGAAGCTGGACCGGCTGATGAAGCTGGCGTCGGTGGGGCTCGTGGTGGTGGCGGCCTTGTGGCTGGCCGTCGGCCTTTTCGTTCCCACGGGAATGGGCCGGGCCGTCTTCGGGGTGACATGGGACGGCGCCAGGAAGCTGTTGTGGCCGACGGGCCTGGGCGTCCTCGGCGGGGGGGTGGCGGCCGGCGGCATGGCGGGCCTTCGGGCCCTCGGCGCGGCCCGGGCCAGCCTGCGGGCTAGGCTGGCGGGCCTCCCGTTGATGATCGGGGCCCCGCTGGCCGGCGCCAGTCTCGCCGACGCCCGCGGCTTCGCGTTGGGTCTGGCCGGTGCAACGTGGGCAGGTGCGGCCATCTGGTGGTGGCAGTTCGAACGGGCCCTGCGCGATCAAGCCGATCCCCGATCCCAGTTCTCGGACATCCAGCGATCAGGCTGAGGAGACGTAGTCACCCGCTGGTCAGGGACGCTGCCGAGCGGGCCTCGGTTCGTGCCGCTGCCTTTCGCTTGCGCCGACCGCTGTTGGGCTTGTCGTCGTGCCAGTACACGCTCTTGTAGCCGTTTTCCTCACCGGTGACCTCGGCCAGGACGGTCCCGACCAGCGGGGCGTCAGCCTGGTGGAGGAGCTCCACCGCACGACGCAACTGCCGCTTGGACGTGCGGTTCGCCGCCACAACCAGGACTGTGGCGTCGACCAACCGGGAGACCACGAGGGCATCCGTGACGGGTAGGACGGGCGTGGTGTCGACCAGCACGATGTCCGCCCGGCTGGCGACCGCTTCGAGCACCTGTTCGGCACGCCGTGTCCCCAACAACTCGGAGGGATTGAGGGGAACGGGGCCGCTGGGGATCAGCAAGAGCCGCTCGTCGCTGCTCACTGTCTGCAGCAGTTCGGCGGCCGATTCGTTGCCCACAAGGGCAGTGGTGAGGCCGACGCGGTTGTGGGCGCCGAAGTACTCGTGCAGGCGGGGCCTGCGTAGGTCGCAGCCGACGAGAATGACCCGGTCGCGGGCCTGGGCCAGGGAGACGCCGAGGTTGGCGACGGTGGTGGTCTTGCCCTCGCCGGCGCTGGCGCTCGTGAACTGCACTGTTCGCAGTTTGCGTTCGTGGGCGATGAAGTCCAACGACATCCGGAGCGACCGGTAGGCCTCCGACACGTTTGATGGAGGCAGTGTTGGCGGGAACAGGGCGCGATCGCGGTGGCGCCGGCCAACCTTTGGTATGAGCGCCAACACCGGCAGGCCCCCGGTGACGCTCTCGAGATCAGCCTTGTCCTTGATCGAGTCATCGAGGAACTCGACCACGAAGGCCGCCGCCAAACCAAGCAGTAGGCCTATCGCGAGCGCCACCAGCGCGTCGCGCTTGGGCCTGGGCGACGCCGGCATGGCGGGGGCCCGTGCCGTGGAGAGCAACTGGATGCCCCCGCTCTGGGCCAGCTTGGCGGTCAACTGCAGCTCGTCAAACTGTTGCTGTGAGCTATCGAGCTGGTTCTGGAGGACCCGGAGCCGGTTGTCGAGTTGTTCGGCCACCGACGTCCGCTGGTCGGCCAACGCGCTGCGCTCCGCATCCGACTCGGCGGCCTCGATGCGCCGGTCGAGGTCGGCAAGGGGAGCCGAGGCCTGCTCCAGCGCCGCGTGCTGGGCGTCGAGTTTCGTCTGGATCTGCTCCCCCGTGGCCAGCAGGTCGTTGGCGCGTTGGGCCCGTCGCCAAGTGATGTACGCCTTTGCATAATGGTTTGCCAGGCGCGCCGCGCTGGTGGGGCTCATCGTCGTCGCCGTGAGACGGATGACGTCGCTCCCCTCGGGGCCGAGCGTGGCGGAAATGGCGTCGCTGGCGATCTTGTCCCCGATGTCCTTACTGACGGCCTCGCGCACGACGTCGCTCGCAATGATGGCGACCTCGTTGACCAGGTCGCGCTGGGCGTCCGCAACCCCCGGACTGGTGACCACGTGCTCGCTAGGCGTGGCGGTGAGGAGCAGATTCACGCTGGCCTGGTACTCGGGCGTCTGGCTGAAGGACAAGAGGATAGCGGTGGCCACGACGGAGGCGGCGGTGACGAAGACGACCATCCGCCGGCGGCGTAGGACTGCGATATAGCGCCGGAACTCGGCGGCAGCGGAGTCCTGCGCGGGTTCGTCGGAAGCCATCGTGTCAGAGTAACCGTCCCCGGGGGGCGCCCCCGCATGCATGTACTGATTCGATTCGGTGGTCTCTACGCCAGGTGCCCGTGTGTGGGGATGGCCAGGAGAGGCGATACTGGGCCATAGGAACACGCCGGACGAGGCCCGGCGCGGCCGTCACTGTGAGGGGAAGGGAGCAGCGATGGCCACGGGGTGGCTACGGGGGCAGGGACTAAGGAGACTGGAGCTACTGGTGGCCGCCGTCGTGCTCGGCGCCTTCTTAGTGTGGTCCGGGGCTGCCATGATCGGGGCGAGGCGCCATCTCAAGGCCGCCGAGAACGCGTTCATCGCGGCCCGGACGACGCTCGCCGGCGGCCAGATCGCGGCCTCGCTTCACCAACTCGAGCGCGCGGCCGACGATGTTGGCGCGGCGCGGCGCCGGGCCGAGAGTATTCCGCTCAGCCTCCTTCGGCCCATCCCGCTCCTTGGCAGCCCGTCGGCGGCGGCGCTGGCGGCGGCGAGGGCCGGCCAGGAGTTGGTGATGGCCGGACGGGTGCTGGCCCGTGCCAGCCGGTCGTTCCCGGTCTCGGCCCGTGCCGGTCTCAACGGACACGACCTGTCCGGTTTCCATGCTGCCTCCTTGGCCGTCCGGGAAGACCTGACGGGGGCCGACCGCCATCTGGCCGCGGCCCGGCGGCTACTCAGCGGACCGGCGAGCGCCGCCCTCCCGGTGGTCTCGAGTCCGGCCCGCCGGCTGCGCGCCGAAGTGGCCCGAGTTCGCCGACGGGTGACCGGAGCCCGCGGCGGCCTTGAGGTGCTGTCGGCGTTCAGCGCGCGCAGCGCTGACCTGCGGTTACTCATCATCTCCCAGGACTCTCTAGAGTTGCGACCCACGGGGGGCTACATCGGATCGTTCGGCGTGCTGCGCTTCTCGCACGGAACTGCAGCGCTGGAACGCTACGACGCCACAGAGGTGCTGCCTGAGCCGCAACCCGGCCTGATTCCGCCGGGCGATCTGGCGCCTTGGCTGCCGAAGTGGTGGGGTCTCTCCAATGTGAACTGGTGGCCCGACTTCCCGGCTACGGCGGCTACTGCGGTGGAGATGTTCAAGCGTCAAGGAGGCGGACGAGTCGATGGTGTGGTCGCCATCACCGACCCCGCCATCGCCCGCCTGATCGGAGCATTCGGCCGCCTCGATGTTCCCGGGTATGACCAGCCAGTGGTCGCGAACGGTTTTCAACAGCGCGTCCTTTACGAGGTCGAAATGAAGAGGCCCTTCGACCAGCCGCGCAAGAGGTTCCTCGTCGCCTTGTCCAACCTTTTGTTCCAGCGCTTGTTCGACCTCCCGGCCTCCCTCGTCCCGGGTGTTGCACGCGCCGTCGACCGCTCCGTGGCGGCGGGCGATATCCAGGTGTGGTTTGTCGACGCAGCTCTTCAGCGGCTCGTTGCTGGCACGTCGTGGTCGGGGCAGGTCCCCGCCGTCCGCAGCGACTTCTTGATGCTGGTTGATGCGAATCTCTCCGCCAGCAAGGCGAATCTGGATATCCGCAAGGTCGTCACCTACAGGGTGCGGCGTCGACACGACGGTACCCTCGTCGCCCACCTCGACGTGGTTGTGGAGGCCGATTCCGCCCTGGACCCCTACTACAACGGCTTTCTGCGCGTCTACGTACCCCTCGACGCCAACTTGGTGACCCTCCGGCCTGGCCAAAGCGACGATGGCCGCGCGCCCGATGCGCCATATCGAGTGTTCAGCCAGTCCCTGGACGTGAGGAGCGGCTCGTCTCAGCGACTTTCGTTCGACTATACGCTAGCGGCCTCGACGGCTCCGGGAGGACAATACCGCCTGACGTGGCTTCGTCAAGTGGGCACGTCGCGCGATGAGTTGCGCGCCGAGGTGGCCGGGCAGGTCATGCGAGCCGATCCGGCCCGGCGCACGTTCACGATGCGCGCTGCGTTGGCGCCAAACCCGATCGCCGAGTTCGTCCGTCGGCGGTGGATCGTGCAAAGACTCAGACCTCCGGAAGTCGGTCGTGAGTGACTGTTGAAGTCATCAGGGCGCGATCCGGTAGATGATCGGCCTCGGATCACCGAGCATGTGCGCCTCGGCGGCGGTGAGTTCGTCGGC
>JAHFUS010000050.1 GCA_023264975.1 Actinomycetes bacterium
TAGGGCGGGAGGCGTTCGGTCCGCTTCCCGAGGCTTTGCCCGCGCGTGGGGAACGAGGTTCGGCCGTCGAGCCCGGCCTGCGACCTCTCTCGCCCGAATCCGCCGGAAGTCGTAGGCCCGCGCCGACCGCCTCCCGTCGGTCGTTTCCCCCGGCGTCGTCACTGCCCACGAGAGCCGCACCGAATACGATTGTGTTCATGGGTGACGCGGACCCGCAGACCCTGCCGTCACCGGCGGCCGCCCTGGTGCGACTGGCCCGGATGAAGGCGAGGCTCTCCCAGGGCGAGCTGGCGGAGCGGGCCGGGGTGCCCCGCTCCATGATCTCGGCCTACGAACGCGACCGCCGGCAGCCGACGCTCGCCACCCTGTTGCGGGTGCTCAGAGCGGCCGGGCTCGAGCTGCGCATGCACCTCGAGCCGTACGTGTGGGCCGACGACGCCAGTCGCGACGACGGGCGGGGATCGTCGGCCGCCCAACGGGCGCAGTGGGAGGGCCGGCACGCGGCCGCCGGTGACGGCTCCGGATGACGCCTGCGGACGGGGCGCCGCCGCTCGACGCCGAGGCGGTCCTCGCCGTCCTCGACGACCACCACGTGGACTACGTCGTGATCGGCGCGTGGGCCGCCATCGCCCAGGGTGCGCCGGTCGGCGCCACCCGCGACGTCGACCTCACCCCGGCGACGTCCCCGACGAACCTGGGCCGCCTGTCGGCCGCGCTCGACAGACTCGGGGCCCGCATCCGCACCGAGGGCGTCCCCGGCGGCGTCGGCTTCGACCACGACGAGGCGAGCCTGGCCAGGGCCGAATTCTGGAACCTCGTCTGCCCGCTCGGAGAGCTCGACATCTGCTTCGTCCCCGACGGGACCGGCGGCTACGACGACCTGATCGCCAGGGCCCACATCGCGCGCGTCGGCGGCGTCGAGGCGGCCGTCGCCGACCTCGCCGACGTCATCCGTTCCAAGGAAGCGGCCGGCCGTACGAAGGACATCCAGAGCCTCCCCGCCCTGTACGAGCACCTCCGGGCCCGGGGCGGGTGAGCGTCCGCACGTGGTGAAGCGCCCGCCCGCAGGCTCCATCCCCGATGCCCCCGGCTCGTACCAGTTCCGGGACGGGGACGGGCGCGTCATCTACGTGGGCAAGGCCCATTCGCTGCGCCAGCGGCTGTCGAACTACTTCGTGACGCCGGGGGCCATGCCGCCCCGCACGGCGCAGATGGTGACGGCGGCCGAGAGCGTGGAGTGGATCCAGGTCAACAACGACGTGGAAGCGCTCATGCTCGAGTACAGCCTGATCAAGCAGCACCGGCCCCGGTTCAACATCCGCCTGCGGGACGACAAGAGCTACCCCTTCCTCGCCGTCACCCTCGACGACGAGTGGCCCCGGGCCATGGTGATGCGCGGGCAGCGCCGCAAGGGCGTTCGCTACTTCGGCCCCTACGGGCATGCCTACGCCATCCGCGAGACGCTCGACCTGCTCCTGCGCACGTTCCCCGTCCGCACCTGCTCCGACAACAAGTTCAACGACCACCATCGCCTCGGCCGCCCGTGCCTTCTGTTCCACATCGAGAAGTGCAGCGGCCCCTGTGTGAAGGAGATCGGCCGGGAGGACTACGACCGCCTGGTCGACGACCTCCTGCGCTTCCTCGACGGCGACACCACCCGGGTCGTGCGGCGCCTGGAGGAGGACATGCGGACCGCCGCGTCGGCGCTTGAGTTCGAGCGGGCGGCGCGTCTGCGGGACCGGTTGACGGCGGTGCGCAAGGCCATCGAGAAGCAGCAGATGGTGGCCGACCGGGCCGAGGACCTCGACGTGGTGGGTCTGGTGGAGGACGAGCTCGAGGCCGCCGTGCAGGTGTTCTACGTGCGCCGGGGCCGGGTCGTGGGCCGCAAGGGCTTCGTGGTCGACAAGGTGGAGGACGTCACCCGGCCCCAGCTGGTGGCGTCGGTCGTGCAGCAGCTCTACGCCGAGGAGCCCGCCCTTGGCATCCCCAAGGAGGTGCTCGTCCCCGACGTGCCCACCGACGTCGACGTCCTCCAGGACTGGCTCTCCGGGCTACGGGGCTCCCGGGTCGGCGTGCGCGTGCCGCAGCGGGGGGACAAGCGGGCGCTGGCCGAGATCGTCACCCGCAACGCCGGGGAGGAGTTCACCCGCCACCGCCTCAAGCGCTCGGCCGACCACAACAGCCGGGCCCGGGCCCTGAACTCCCTGCAGGAGGCGCTCGACCTGCCCGAGGCGCCGCTGCGCATCGAGTGCTTCGACATGAGCCACATCCAGGGCACCGACTACGTGGGGTCGATGGTCGTGTTGGAGGACGCCCTGCCCCGCAAGTCCGAGTACCGCCGCTTCAAGGTGAAGACGGTGGGGAGCAACGACGACTACGCGGCCATGGAGGAGGTGCTGACGCGCCGCCTCACGGCCCTGCTGGCCGAGCGCGGCCGACCCGTCGACGACAGGCACCGGCGCTTCTCGTACCCGCCCCAGCTCCTCCTCGTGGACGGCGGCAAGGGCCAGCTGGCGGTGGCTCTGCGGGTGGTCGAGGAGCTCGGGCTGGAAAGCGAGATCCCGGTGGCGGCGCTGGCCAAGCAGTTCGAGGAGGTCTACCTGCCGGGTCGGTCCGACCCGGTGCGCATCCCCCGCCAGTCCGAGGCCCTGTACCTGCTGCAGCGGGTGCGGGACGAGGCCCACCGCTTCGCCATCACCTACCACCGCCAGCTCCGGGCCAAGCGCATGACCACCTCGGTGCTCGACGACATCCCCGGCCTCGGGCCGGCCCGCAAGGCCCGGCTGCTCAAGGAGCTGGGGAGCGTGACGGCGGTGAAGAAGGCGTCGGCCGAGTCGCTGGCGGCGCTGGCGTGGTTGCCCGAGAAGGTGGCGCAGGCGATCCAGGAGAAGGTGCACGGGCCGTGACGGGCGCGGCTCCCGTGCCGGCCCCGACGTCGCTGTCTGTCAGGGCGGTTCTGGTGGGCGGTGTTCGTGGTGGCGACGGCGCTGCGCCTGTGGCCGCGACCGGCCGCCCTACCCTGGGTCTCCCGTGACCGCTCCCCGAACCCCGGTCACTCGCTGACGTGGCAGGGTCGGCGATCGGACCGGAGGAGCCCGACCCCTGGGAGACCCACGCCGGCTGGTGGCAGGAAGGCTTCACCGACGGCGCCGACCCCGAGTACGAGGAGCAGATCCTGCCGCTGGCGGCCGAGCACCTGGCCGGCGCCCGGCGGGTCCTCGACATCGGCACCGGGGAGGGCCAGGTGGCCCGGCTGGCTGCCCGGTTGGGGGCGCTCCACGTCGCCGGCGTCGACCCCACATGGGCGCAACTCGTCACCGCCGGGCAGCGGGGTGGCGGGCCCGTCTATGCCAGGGCGGGTGCGACAGGCCTGCCGTTCCGGGACCGCACGTTCGACGTGGTCCTCGCCTGCCTGGTGTTCGAGCACATCGAGGACCCTGACGGGGCGATCGCCGAGGTGGCGCGGGTGCTGGAGCCGGGCGGCCGGTTCCTGTTCTTTCTCAACCACCCCCTGCTCCAGACCCCGGGCAGCGGCTGGATCGACGACCACATCCTGGAGGAGCAGTACTGGCGCATCGGCCCGTACCTCACCGAGGACTCGACCATGGAGGAGGTGGAGAAGGACGTCTTCATACCCTTCATCCACCGGCCCCTCGCCCGCTACGTGAATGCCCTGGCCGCCGCCGGCCTCCTCGTGACCCGCATGGAGGAACCGGCGCCCCCACCCGGTTTCCTCGCCCTCGCCGACGAGTACCGGGACGCGGCCACCATCCCGCGCCTGCTTTTCCTCCGTGCCGAGAAGCTGCGGTAGTCCTCAGCCAGAGAGCGGAACCGTCCCGCCGCCGGCGATGGCGCTCCTGATCTGGTCCGCCACCCCGGCGGGGCGGTTGCGGACGTCGGCCCACGTGAACCGCAGCACCGTCCACCCGAGGAGCACGAGCACGTTCTGCCGTTGCCGGTCATCCCGGAAGGCGTCGAGGTCCGAGTGGCTCCCGTAGCCGTCGACCTCCACCGCCAACCTTGCCGCCGGCCACGCGTAGTCGAGCCGGTACCGGGTTCCAGGGAGCCAGAACTGCCGCTGCGGCATGGGTAGGCACTGTCGCACGAGAAGCCGGTCCATCGGGCCCTCCAGGCAGCTCGTGCGCTCCCCGCCCTCATCGAGGCGCTCGGCGAGGCACGCCCGCAGCACCTTCACTCCCGGGCGGCCTTTCGCTGCCCGGCGCCCCAACTCGGCCTCCACCGCCTTCACGGAGAACAGCCCCCGAGCGATGCCACGGTCCAGCGCCGTCTCGACCTTTGACCGGGGGCTGACGGCCGCCAGGTCGACGACCGTACGAAGTGGGTCGGTGCACGGGATCCCTCGGCGGACCACGGCGCGGGTTCCCGACCCGAGGCGGCGCTGCACCACGCCGGGCGCGGGCGACCGGCGGGACGGCCCGGCGCTCTCGAGATGGAAATCGTCAGCCAGGCCCCAGAGCCAGGCCGCCCCGCGATGCGAGGCCATGGCGCCGGGGCCGCCTGCCAGCACGGCCGCCATCAACCTCTGCAGATCGGTGACCGGAGCGCCCGATATCCGGTACACGCCGCGGTAGACCCGGTGCCACAGACCCATCCGGGCCCCTCCCTCGACCTCCTTCGCCGTCAGCCCCGTGGCTCTCGCCTGGTGGCAGCTGAAGGCGCCGTGCTGGCCTGCTGCCCGTTGGTTCAGTGCTTCCCTGCTCACGTAACGACCTCCCAGGTCGTTTCCCTGACACAGAAGGCCGGCCGGGCCGGCAAGACGAGGGGGAAGCGGGCGTGGTCAAGCATCGCCGGCGCCTGTGACAATGGCTCCCCATGGCCGAGTACCTGATCGTGACGGGGCTGTCGGGGGCGGGGCGGAGCACGGTGGCCGCCACCCTGGAGGACCTCGGGTGGCTGGTCATCGACAACCTTCCGCCGTCGCTCATCCCGCAGGTGGCCGAGCTGGCCCTGCCCGGCGGGGAGAGCGAGAAGGTGGCCCTGGTGAGCGGGCGGAGTGGGGGCGCCTATGTGGAGGAGCTGACCGCCGCCATCGACCACCTCCGGCATACGGGCGACCCGGTGCGGGTGCTGTTCCTCGACGCCGCCGACGACGCCCTGGTCCGCCGGTTCGAGGGGACCCGGCGCCGCCACCCGGTTGGCGCCGACACGGTGGGGGACGGAATTGCCCGGGAGCGGGAGTCGCTGGCCGCCATCAAGGCGCAGGCCGACATCCGGGTGGACACCACCGAGCTGAACGTCCACCAGCTCCGCGACCGCCTGGTCGACCTGTTCGACTCGGACCCGAAGGGCGGCCTGCGCACCTCGGTGATCTCGTTCGGGTACCAGCACGGGATCCCCCTGGACGTGGACCTGGTGTTCGACTGCCGGTTCCTGCCCAACCCGCACTGGGTGGACGAACTGCGCCCGCTGAGCGGCCTCGACGCCCCCGTGCGGGACTACGTGATGGCACAGGCGGACACCAAGGAGTTCCTGGCCAAGCTGGACGACCTGTTCACGCTCCTGCTCCCGGGCTACGTGAAGGAGGGCAAGACGTACCTGTCGGTGGCGGTGGGGTGCACAGGGGGACGACACCGGTCGGTGGTGCTGGCCGAGGCGGTGGCCCGGGCCATGGAGGCGCACGGCTTCAGGCCGGTGGTGAACCACCGGGACCTGGACCGGTGAACCGGTGAACCTGTGACCACCCTGGACGGGCCCCGGGTAGTGGCCGTGGGCGGGGGGCACGGTTTGGCCGCCAGCATCACGGCCGTCCGGCGTTACGCCGGCCATGTGACGGCGATCGTGAGCGTGGCCGACGACGGGGGGTCGAGCGGCCGCCTCAGGGAGGCGCTCGGCATCAGCCCGCCGGGCGACATCCGCCGGTGCCTGGTGGCCCTGGGCGACCCTGAGTCGCTCTGGGGCCAGGCCTTCGAGCACCGCTTCGAGGCGGGCGAGCTCGAGGGCCACTCCCTCGGCAACATCGTGATCGCCGGCCTGAGCGCCGCCGGCGGCGACTTCCTCACCGCCCTCGACGAGGCCGGCCGCCTGGTCGGGGTGGGGGACCGGGGGCGGGTGCTCCCGGCGACAGTCACACCGGTTGTGCTGGTGGCGGTAGGGGAGAACGGCACGGTTCGGGGCCAGCTGGCCGTGTCCACGGGCACCGCCGTGGGGCGCATCAAACGGGTGTCGATCACGCCGGCGGACGCCCCGCCGCCGCCCGCCGCCCTCGAAGCCATTCGAGGAGCGGACCAGGTGGTCCTCGGCCCCGGGTCACTGTTCACCAGCGTCCTGGCCGCCCTTGTGCCGCCCGCCCTCCTCCAGGCCGTGGCCACCACCACCGCCGCCCGCATCTACGTCTGCAACCTGGGCCCCCAGGAGGCGGAGACGGCCGGTGTCGACGCGGCGGGCCACCTGGAGGCCCTGCTGGCCCACGGTGTGGCGGTCGACGCCGCCATCTTCGACCCCCGGTTCCAGCCGGCGCCGGGCACCCGGCTCCCCGTCCCGGTGCACGTCCGGGACGTCGCGAGGGACGACGGGCGGGGCCACGACCCGGCCAGACTGGCGAGTGCCCTCGGCGATCTGCTCCGATAAGGTTCCCGCTCGGCGGATCGAGCGGGTCCACCGCGAACTTCGGGAGGCAGATTCATGACCGTACGGGTCGGCATCAATGGCTTCGGGCGCATCGGGCGCAACTTCTTCCGGGCAGCTCGAGCAGCGGGCGCCGACGTCGAGGTGGTGGCGGTCAACGACCTCGTGCCGCCGGCGACGAACGCCCACCTTCTCAAGTACGACTCGACCCATGGCCGCCTGGGCGAGGAGGTCACCTCCGGTGACGGCATCATCATCGTGGGTGGCAAGGAGATCAAGGTCTTTGCCGAGCGCGACCCGGCCAACCTGCCCTGGGGCGACGTGGGCGTCGACGTCGTCGTCGAGTCCACCGGCTTCTTTACCGACGGCGAGCAGGCCGCCGCCCACATCAAGGGCGGCGCACCCCGGGTCATCATCTCCGCCCCCGCCACCAACGTGGACGGCACGTTCTGCGTGGGCGTCAACGACGACACCTTCGACGGGTCGAAGCACACCGTCGTGTCCAACGCCTCGTGCACCACGAACTGCTTCGTCCCCATGGTGAAGGTCCTCGACGACGCCTTCGGCGTGGAGAAGGGCCTCATGACCACGGTGCACGCCTACACCAACGACCAGAACCTGCTCGACCTGGCCCACAAGGACCTGCGTCGGTCGCGGGCGGCGGCCGCCAACATCACCCCCTCGTCCACCGGCGCGGCCCGGGCCACCGGCCTGGTGCTCCAGGCCATGCAGGGCAAGCTCGACGGCACCGCCCTGCGGGTGCCGGTGCAGGACGGCTCCATCACCGACCTCGTCGCCATCCTCGGTCGTGAGGTCACCGTCGACGAGATCAACTCGGCGTTCGAGAAGGCGGCCCAGGACGGCCCGCTGTCGAAGGTGCTCGTCTACACCGACGACCCGATTGTGTCTTCAGACATCGTGGGTTCGCCGGCCAGCTGCACGTTCGACTCGGGCCTCACCATGGCCATGGGCAGCATGGTCAAGGTCCTGGGCTGGTACGACAACGAGTGGGGCTATTCGAACCGCCTCGTCGACCTGGCCCTCATCGTCGGCGCCGCCAACCAGAAGTAGTGGACCTCCCCCAGCTGGAGGACCTGCCGGATCCTTCGGGCAAGCGGGTCCTTCTCCGCGCCGACTTCAACGTGCCCATCACCGACGGGCACATCGACGACGACCTGCGCATCCGCGCCGCCCTGCCCACCATAAAGTGGCTGCAGGAGCGCGGTGCGACGGTCACCGCCTGCACCCATCTCGGTCGCCCCAAGGGAAAAAAGGACCCGAGGTTCGGCGTGGCGCCCGTACGTGAGCGACTGAACGAGCTGGCCCCCGGCGTGGAGTTGTTGATGAACCTCCGGTTCGACCCGGGCGAGGAGGGCAACGACGCCGCTTTCGTCGACAAGCTGGTGGAGGGCCAGGACCTCTACGTGGACGACGCCTTCGGCGCCGCCCACCGCGCCCACGCCTCCATCGTGGGCCCGCCGTCCAGGCTCCCCAGCGCGGCCGGCCGCTGCCTGGCCCGCGAGGTGGAGGTGCTCAGCACCCTCCTTGAGAAGCCAGAGCGGCCCTTCGTGGCCGTGCTGGGCGGGTCGAAGGTGAGCGACAAGCTGGCGGTCATCGATGCGCTCCTGAAGTCGGTCGACACCCTGGTGATCGGCGGCGGCATGTGCTTCACCTTCCTGAAGGCGCTCGGCCACGACGTGGGCGATTCCCTCCTCCAGGCCGACCAGGTCGACGCCTGCAAGCGACTCCTCGACAGCGGCCGCCGCATCCTCATCCCCACCGACGTGGTGGCCCTCGGGCCCGGCGGGGAGATCGGAAACCCCGACGCCGGTGGCGAGGTCAAGACCTTCGGCCAGGACATCCCGGCCGGGTGGAAGGGGCTCGACATCGGCCCCGGCACCGCCGCCGCCTTCGCCGACGAGGTCACCGGCGGCGGCACGGTGCTGTGGAACGGGCCCATGGGGGTCTTCGAGGATCCTCGCTTCGCGGCGGGCACCCGGGCGGTGGCGGAGGCCCTGGCCGACGCCGAGGGCTTCACCGTGATCGGCGGCGGCGACAGCGCCAGCGCCATCGCCGCCTTCGGCCTGGCCGACCGCATCGACCACGTGTCCACCGGCGGCGGCGCCTCGCTCGAGTACATCGAGAAGGGCGACCTCCCCGGCCTGGCCGCGCTCAGAGAGGCAGCGGCCCGTGGGTGATAGGAAGCCGCTCATCAGCGGCAACTGGAAGATGCACCACACCCATCTCGACGCCATCGCCGTCGTCCAGAAGCTGTCCTACGCCCTGCACGACGACGACTACGACGCCGTCGACGTGTCGGTGCACCCCACCTTCGTGTCCCTGCGCTCGGTGCAGACGGTGATCCTGGCCGACAAGCTCAGGTTCGTCCTGGGTGCCCAGAACTGCCATTGGGAGGACCACGGCGCCTTCACCGGCGAGGTCAGCCCCTCGATGCTGGCAAAGCTCGAGGTGAGCTACGTCATCGTGGGCCACTCGGAACGACGCGAGCTGTTCGGTGAGACCGACGACATGGTGAACAAGAAGGCCAATGCCGTCTTCGGCGCCGGCATGACCCCCATCCTGTGCGTGGGCGAGACGCTCGACGAGCGGGAAGCGGGTGGGGCCGAGACCAAGGTCGACGGGCAGGTGCGGGCCGGGCTGGCGGGTCTCACCGGCGAGCAGGTCGCCGCCATGGTGATCGCCTACGAGCCCATCTGGGCCATAGGCACGGGGCGCACGGCCACGGCCGACGACGCCCAGGCCATGTGCGCCCTCATCCGGGCCACCGTGGCCGACGTCGCCGGCGATGCCTCGTCGTCCATCCGCATCCAGTACGGCGGCTCTGTGAAGCCGGCCAACACGGCCGAGCTGATGGCCCAGCCGGACATCGACGGCGCCCTGGTGGGCGGCGCCAGTCTGGAGGCGGACGATTTCGCGCGGATTGTGCGCTATCGCAGGGTGTCTGAGTGATTCCTACCGTCTGTTACGCTAAGGCCCCGTGCTGACCCCAGTCGTAGTCGTCATCCACGTCGGCGTCTCGCTGTTGCTGATCGCTCTGATCTTGCTGCACAGCGGACGAGGGGGTGGGCTCTCCGACATGTTCGGCGGCGCCATGGGCAGTGCGGCGGCAGGGTCCACCGTGGTGGAGCGCAACCTCGACCGCATCACGGTCGCGACCGCGGTCGTTTTCGCCTTCACCACGACGATCCTCGCCATCCGCCTGCAATAACCGGGGGGCAACACCCAGCTGGAGGCCCTCACGGGCCGACAAAGGAGGTCCCACAGGTGGTTCGAGGCAGACGCCGTACGGCGTTGACCGGCATTCTTCTCGCCCTTTCCATGGTCGCCGCAGCCTGCGGCAGTAGCGACGACGGCACCGCGGGCGGCGGCAGCGAGACCACCGCCGCGAAGTCCACCGACTCCGGCGTGAAGAAGGGTGGCAGCATCGCCTACGCGGCGGAGCAGGAGCCCACCGGCTTCAACAACCTGACGTCGAAGGACAACCTGGCCGAGCTGCGGCACATCATGCGCAACATCTGGCCGGCCGCCTATCTGGCCAGGCCCGATTTCAGCGTGGTGCCGACCGCTCTCCTCGACGGCGAGGCCAAGGTGACCTCGCAGAGCCCATTCACCGTCGAGTGGAAGATCAACAAGGACGCCATCTGGAGCGACGACGTCCCTGTCTCGGCCGACGACTTCGAGTGGGTCTACCTGAGCTGCAACGGGAAGGTCGACCCCGGCGAGCCCACCGTGAAGAACGACAAGACGGGTGCCGCCGAGACCGGCCTCGACTGTGCCAGCACGGCGGGCTACGACAAGGTGACGAAGTTCGAGAAGGTCGACGAGAAGACGGTCCGCATGACCTTCGACGAGCCCTACGTGGAGTATGAGGGCCTGTTCGGCGACCCCATGCCCCCGTCCCACATCGGCAGGCCCCTGCCCGACGGCTGGAACACCGGCTTCGACAAGGACCCGATGGTGTCGGCCGGTCCGTACAAGCTCAAGGAGTACGTGAAGGGCGACCACTTCACCCTCGAGCGCAACGAGAAGTGGTGGGGCGAGAAGCCCAACCTCGACACGATCGTGTTCCGGGAGATCCCCGACCCGGCCACCCACCCCGACGCCCTGCGCAACGACGAGGTGCAGGTGATCTACCCGCAGCCCCAGACCGACCTGCTCACGCAGGTGAGCGAGATCCCAGGCGTGGAGCATGAACTCAACTTCGGGCCCACGTGGGAGCACCTCGACTTCAACTTCAAGAACCCGCTGCTGGCCATGCTGGAGGTCCGTCAGGCCATCGCCTACGGGGTCGACCGTGACCGCTACGTGAACACCCTCATGAAGCCGTTCTCGGACAAGGCCAAGCGACTCGACAGCCGGGTGTTCATGTCGAACCAGCCGGAGTACGTGGCCCACGGCAAGGAGTACGCGGTGCGGGCGCCCGAAAAGGCCACCGCCGCCCTCGAGAAGGCCGGCTTCACCAAGGGGGCCGACGGCATCTACGCCAAGGGCGGCAAGCGCCTGTCGTTCCGCCTCCGGGTGAAGAGCCCCAACCCGCTGCGTGAGCAGATGGAGCAGCTCATCCAGGCCGACCTGAAGGGCGTTGGCATCGAGATCAAGATCGCCAACTTCGGTGACCCGGACACCATCGGGAGCATCGGCGCGGCCGGTGACTTCGACCTGTTCATCTTCGCCTGGGTGGGCACGCCATTCGAGGTGAGCGCCGCCCAGCAGACCTTCGACACGGCCAGCGACTCGAACTTCGGGAAGTACTCCAACCCCGAGGTCGACGCCGCCATCAAGAAGGCCAGCACCATCCTCAACGAGGGTGACCGCGCCGACCAGCTCAATAAGGCCGACGTGCTGATGTGGGAGGACCTGCCGAACCTCCCGCTGTTCCAGAAGCCCGTCGGGCTGCTGGCGTACAAGAGCACCTACGCCAACATCTCCGACAACACCACGTCTGAAGGACTGTTCTGGAACTCCTCCAAGTGGGGCCTCAAAGCGGCAGCCCAGTAACACGGGCGCCATCTGTGTGACCGGTCCGGCGTCCGCCTAGGGCGCCGGGCCGGGCATACTGGCAACCAAAGTGCTCGCATTCACACTGCGCAGGCTGGCCGTCTCGATACCGGTGGTCATCGCGTCGAGCTTCATCGTCTTCGTCCTGGTGGCCACCGCCGGAGGCGATCCGCTCGCCGATCTCCGGCTGCGTCCCGGTATCTCCGAGGGCACCATCGAACTACGCCGGAAGCAGTTGCATCTCGACGAGCCCGTGCTGCAGCGCTACGGAAACTGGGCCACGGCCGCCATCACCGGTGACCTGGGCAAGGCCAACGGCGGTGAGGAGGTGCGCCCGCTGCTGGTCCGCCGCCTGGGCGTCACCCTGCGACTCGTGGTGTTCGCCACGATCATCGCCGTGATCCTCGCCGTGTTCATCGGGTCGATGGGGGCGGTGAAGCAGTACTCGAAGTTCGACTACACGGCGACCTTCTTCGCGTTCGTCTTCTTTTCCATGCCCGTGTTCTGGTTGGCCGCCATCCTCCGGGACGTGGGCATCCGCATCAACACAAGGATCGACCGGCACATCTTCTTCGTCGTGGGGGAGCAGACGCCGGGGCTCGGCGGCGGGTTCCTCAACGTCCAAGCCGATCGGCTCGGCCACCTTATCCTGCCGAGTGTCACGCTGATCCTCATCTCGATGGCGTCGTGGAGCCGCTTCCAGCGAGGAAGCATGCTCGAGGTCCTCAACGCCGACTACATCCGCACCGCCCGGGCCAAGGGCGTCAGCGCCCGCCGCGTGCTCTTTCGCCATGCGCTACGCAACGCCCTCATCCCCGTTGTCACCATCGTGGCCATCGACTTCGCCACCATCCTCGGCGGCGCCGTCATCACCGAGACCGTGTTCGGGTGGACGGGCATGGGCCGGCTGCTCGTCGACGGGCTCAAGGCCTCGGATGTGAACGTGATCCAGGCCTGGCTCCTTGTCGCCGCCGTGCTCGTTATCTCCTTCAACCTGGCGGCCGACCTTTTGTACGGCTACCTCGACCCCCGCACCCGGACGACCTGATGGCAGACCTCGCGCACTCGCCCGTCGGCGCCCCCAAGCCCGCTGCCACCGACGAAATGGTCGAGTTCGGGGTCGCTGCCACCAGCCAGTGGCGGCGCGTCCTTCGCCGGTTCCTGCGCCACAAGCTCGCCGTCTGCAGTCTGGTGGTCCTCGTGATCCTGGTGCTGGCATCCTTCCTCGGGGGGTCGCTCATCGCCTACCGCTACGACGAGCTGACCAAGGATTTCTCTTCCGCCCCGTCCCTCAGGCACTGGTTCGGCACCGACACCATCGGCCACGACACCTTCGCCCAGGTCCTCCGGGGCGCCCGCCGGTCCCTCATCGTGGCGCTGCTGGTGGCGGTTCTGTCCACGTCCGTCGGAGCGCTTATCGGCGTGCTGGCCGGGTACTACCGGGGGATCGTCGACCTGGCCCTGATGCGGCTCACGGACCTCTTCCTCACCATCCCGTCTTTCGTCGTCCTCCTCGTCGTGTCGGCTCGCTACCGCGGGGAGAGCGGCAACTGGCTGGCCCTCTCGCTGGTGATCGCCGGCTTCTTCTGGATGCAGCTGGCCCGCGTCGTGCGAGGCATCTTCCTGTCACTGCGGGAGCGGGAGTTCGTCGAAGCGGCGCGCGCCCTCGGGGCCACCGACCGCCGCATCATCCTGCGTCACCTGTTGCCCAACAGCCTGGGACCGATCATCGTCAACGCCACGCTGCTGGTGGGGGCAGCCATCGTCACCGAGACGGCCCTGTCGTTCCTCGGCTTCGGCATCGCCCCGCCCGATACGTCGCTCGGTCGCCTGGTGGCGGAAGGCGCAGTCGCGTCGCGCACGAGGTGGTGGCTCTTCTACATGCCCGGCCTGTACCTGGTGCTCATCTCCCTCTGTATCAACTTCGTGGGCGACGGCCTGCGCGACGCCATCGACCCCCAGCAGAACAGGGTGCGGGCGTGAGCCGGTCGCACGTGGCCGAAGGCCTTCTTCCGGCGGAAGGCGACGTCCCCGGTAGCGGCGATCAGCCGGTGCTGGTGGTGGAGAACCTCAGCGTGAGCTTCGCCACTCCCGACGGGCGTGTGCAGGCGGTGCGCGACGTGAGCTTCTCCGTCGACGGCGAGGAGGTCCTCGGCATCGTCGGTGAGTCGGGCTCGGGCAAGTCGGTGACGATGATGGCGGTGATGGGGCTGCTCCCGAAGACGGCCACCGTCACCGGGTCGGTGCGCTTCCGGGGCCAGGAGATCCTGGGGCTCCCCGAGAAGGAGCTGCGCCGGCACCGTGGCAACCACGTGGCCATGGTGTTCCAGGACCCCCTCACCTCGCTCAACCCCGTCTTCACCATCGGCAACCAGATCGCCGAGGCCATACGCGTCCACCACGACGTCAGCCGCAGGGAGGCCATGGCCAAGGCGGTCACGCTGCTGGAGCTGGTGGGCATCGCCAACGCCGGCCAACGCGCCCACGAGTACCCGCACCAGTTCTCGGGCGGGATGCGCCAGCGGGCCATGATCGCCATGTCGATCTCCAACGACCCCGACCTCCTGATCGCCGACGAGCCCACCACCGCCCTCGACGTCACCATCCAGGCCCAGATCCTCGAGGTGCTCGAGCGGGCCCAGGCGGCGGTGCACTCGGCCATCGTGCTCATCACCCACGACCTGGGCGTGGTGGCGGGCATGGCTGACCGGGTGCTGGTGATGTACGCCGGCCGGGCGGTCGAGCTGGGCGCGGTGGACGACGTGTTCCTCCATCCCCGCCACCCGTACACGCTGGGGCTGCTCGAGTCGCTGCCCCGCCTCGACGACGACGGCCAGGAGCGGCTGACGCCCATCACCGGGAGCCCGCCCAGCCTCCTGCACCCGCCTGCCGGGTGCACCTTCCATCCCCGCTGCCGGTTCGTGCGGCCGATGTGCGGCGAAGTGGTGCCGGAGCTTCGGTTCGTCGGCGGGCTGGGCCAGCGCTCGGCTTGCCACTACGCCGAAGAGCTCCAAGCCGTCGACCAGGGACGCGGATGACCACAGTCCCAGAGGACGGGCTCGCCGCGATGGGACCGGAGGCGGCGGGGACGGACGGGCCCCGGCCGGTCCTTAGCGTACGCAACCTGGTGAAGCACTTTCCGGTCCACTCCGGCGAGGTGATCCGCCGGCGGGTGGGTGACATCCACGCCGTGTGCGGCGTGTCGTTCGACCTCTTCCAGGGCGAGACGCTCGGCCTGGTGGGGGAGTCCGGTTCCGGCAAATCCACCATCGCCCGCTGTGTCCTGCGACTGCACGAGCCCACCGCCGGCTCGGTGAGGTTCGGCGACATCGACCTGCTGGCCCAGAACCGCAAGCAGATGCGCAGGCTGCGGCGGGAGCTGCAGATCGTGTTCCAGGACCCGTACGCGTCGCTCGACCCCCGCATGACGGTGGACGACATCGTGGGCGAGCCGTTCAGGATCCACGGCCTCAAGGACAACGTGGAGGCCGAGACCCGCGAGCTCCTGCGCCTCGTCGGGCTCAACCCCGAGCACGGCAACCGCTACCCCCACGAGTTCTCCGGCGGCCAGCGCCAGCGCATCGGCATCGCCCGGGCCCTCGCGCTGGAGCCCAAGGTGATAGTGCTGGACGAGCCGGTGTCGGCTCTCGACGTGTCGATCCAGGCCGGAGTTGTGAACCTGCTCGAGGACCTCCAGGAGCGACTCGGCGTCGCCTACCTGTTCGTGGCCCACGACCTGTCCGTCGTGCGCCACATCTGCGACCGGGTGGCGGTGATGTACCTCGGGCGCATCATGGAGACGGGCACGCGCGACGACATCTACAAGCGGCCCTCCCATCCGTACACCCAGGCCCTCCTGTCCGCCGTGCCGCTGCCCGACCCGGTGGCGGAGCGCGGCCGGGTGCGCATCGTGCTCAAGGGTGACCCGCCGAGCACGGTGGCCCCGCCCTCGGGCTGCCGCTTCCGCACCCGTTGCTGGAAGGCGCAGGACATCTGCGCCGAAGAGGAGCCCGCCCTGGTCGACCGGGGCCAGGGTCATCCTTCGGCCTGCCATTTCGCCGAGGTCGAAGAGGTCGTCTGACCGCAGATGCGCAGGCTGCTGTGGATGGTGCTCCTCGCCGTGGTGGTGGTGGGGCCGGCGTCGCCGGGAGGTGGTGACGGAGGCGCCCGGTCGGGCGGCGGCACGCTCCGGATCGGGGTCGCTCCTGTGGGCAGTCTCGACCCGGCCCAGGCCCGGTCGATCGAGCAGGTGCTGGTGGCGGCCCAGCTCTTCGATTCCCTGACCGGGTACGACCCGACGACCCTGGAGCCCGTGCCGGCACTGGCGGCGGGCTGGGAGGCGGCGCCAGATCAGCGCCGGTGGACGTTCCGCCTCCGCCCGGGAGCGGTCTTCGCCAACGGCCGGGCGGTCACGTCGGCCGATGTGAAGTACTCGTTCGAGCGGGTGGCGCGGCGCGGGTCCGGGTCGCCTGGCGCCGAGCTGTTGCAGGCGGTGTCCGGCTACGGGGCGTTCCGCAACGGGGCGCCGGACCTGGCCGGCGTGACGGCGCCGTCGCCCGACGTGGTCAAGATCGCTCTCGACCAGCCGATGGCCGTGCTGGCGAGCGTGGTGGCCAGCCCCGTGCTGTCGGTGGTGGCGAAGGAGGCGGTGGAGGCCGAGGTGCCGTTTGCCGAGGCGCCGGTGGGGAGCGGACCGTTCCGGCTGGTGTCGGCCGAAGAGGGGGTGCTGTCGCTCGCACCGTCCCCCGGGGTCGGCGCAGCAGTGGCCTTGGCGGGCGTGGACGTCATCCAGTACGCCGACCTGCGGGCCGCCTACGTGGCCTTCACCAGGGGACAGGTGGACTGGGCGCGGGTGCCGCCCGACGAGGTGGAGACGGCCGCCCGGCGGTACGGGGACGGGGCCTTCCGGCCCTTCGTGGCCGAGCTGTTCTTCGGCTTCAACCTGCGCAGCCCCAAGCTCGGCGACGCGCGTGTGCGGGAGGCGATCGTGCGGGGCATCGACCGGCGGGCGGTGGTGGCGGCGGTCTACCACGGCACGGCGACGCCGGCGGCCGGCATCGTGGTCGACGGCCTGCCCGGCGCCCAGGCCGACGGTTGCGCCCGGTGCGGCCACGATCCCGAGCGGTCGCGCCAGCTGCTGGCCGAGGTATTCGGGCCCGGCGGCCCCCCTGAGGTGACGCTCGACTACGACGCCGACGGCACCCAGGAGGCCATGGCCCGGGTCGTCCAGGCCAGCCTGGCGTCGGTGGGCATCCCCGTAACGCTGCGGCCGACGTCGCCCCAGACCTACGACCGCCACATCCTGTCCGGCGACCAGGAGGTCTTCCGGCTCGGCTGGATCGCCGCCTACCCCTCGCCCGACGCCGTGCTGTGGCCCCTGTTCCGTTCCGGTTCGGTCGACAACCTCACGGGGTTCGCCGAGCCCGCCGTCGACGACCTGCTGTCGGCTGCCCGCAGCGAGGCGGACCCGGCCCGGCGGACCGCTCTCTACCAGGAGGCGGAGCGGGCGATCATGGACGCTGTGCCCGTCATCCCCATGGCCCAGCTGCAACTGCAGTCGGTCGTGTCCCGGCGGGTTCGGGGCCTGATCGTCACCAGCATGGGGACGTTCGACGCGGCCGCCGTGTCACTGGCGGGCGCATGAGGCGCCAGCGCCCGCCCGTTCTGGTCGGTGAACCGCTGCGAACTTCATGACGGTTCTCCGACCAGGACGGTGGATGCTGCTGTTGGTCTGCCTTCTGGCCGGGGCTGCCTGTTCGGATGGCGGGAACGGGTCGTCATCGGGATCGTCGACCTCGTCATCGGATGCAGTCGGCCAGGGGACCACCACGGCGGCGGCGGCTGTGCCCGATCACGCCCGGGGCGGGTCCGCGCGGGTCGGGGTGTGGGGGGACCCGAACCCCGACGGGGCCACCCTGGGTGCTGCTGCCGTACGGTCGCTGGTGCTGCCGCAGCTGTTCGTGGCCGGGCCCGACGGCGCCTGGTTGCCGTCGCTGGTCGAGCGGGGGAGCGACAATGCGGCTATCGACGGCAAGTCGGCCACCCTTCGGCTGCGCCATGGGGCGGTGTGGTCGGACGGCTCGCCCATCACGGGGGACGACCTGCGCCGCTCGGCCGACGCCCGTTTCGTGGCCGGCGTTGACGGCCCGGCGGTCGACGGCACGCTGACGATCCGGTTCACCCAGGCGCTCCCGGGCTGGCGGCGGCTGTGGTCGGGCACCGACGTGGTGACGGCGCCCAGGCCGGGCGTGTGGGGCGGCCCGTTCGTGCTCGCAGGCTACGTGGCGGGTCTTGAGGCGGTCCTGAAGGCCAGCGACCGCTGGTACGGCGGGCGGGCGTTCCTCGACGAGGTGCGGCTGGTCCTGGTGCCGGACGTCACCATCGCTCGCCAGCTCCTGGCCAAGGGGCAGCTCGACGTAGTGATGCCGCCGGCGTCCACCGTTCGCACCCGCCAGCTGGAGGCGGTGCCGGGGGTGTCGGTGGCCCGGGGCAAGGCGGGAGGGTGGTGGGTCGGACTGCTGCTGCGGCCAGGCGGCCTGGGGCAGGCGCAGCGGGCGGCGGTGGCGGCCAGCGTCGACCGGACGACCTTCGTCGCCACCCTGCTGCAGGACGAGGCGACCGTCCTCAACGGCCTGGGGGGCGGCGCCGGCGCCGACGGGGCGTGGGCGGGCGTGGGGCCTGGCGGCAGTGCTGCACTCCGTGGCGCCACCGTCGACCTGGTCGGCCAGGTGGAGGAGCCGATGACGGCGACTCTCCAGCGCTCGATGCAGAAGCGGGCGCAGGTCGGCGGCGGCCGCCTCGAGCTTCGCAACGCCGAGGCCGACCGGGTGGAAACCTGGCTGAGGGACGGGACCTACCAGGCCGCCGTGACGCTCCTGTACGACGGCCCGTCGCCGTGCTGGACCTGCCGGTGGGCCTCGGTGGACGAGGCCCTGGCCAGGGCGGCCGACGCCAGTGACCAGGCCGCTGTGAGGGCCCTGGAGACCAAGCTGCGGGACGAGGCGCTCGTGCTGCCCCTGTGGCGCCCCGTACCCGTGGTGGCCTGGCGGGACGGCCTCGGGGGCGTGCGGGCCAACGGCTATGCCCTCAGCGGGGCGTGGAACGCCTGGGAGTGGTGGCGGGCCGACTAGGCCGAGGGGTACGTGGCGCCCCTGCGGTACAGTGACCGCCGCGCCGGCGCCGCCGAGCGCACACGTCGGAGTGGCGGAATTAGGTAGACGCGCCAGCTTGAGGGGCTGGTGCCCGCAAGGGCATGGGGGTTCAAGTCCCCCCTCCGACACGCAGTCCCGGGAGCCAACCCGGCCCCGGGGGTCAAAGTCCACCGCCCGGCGCGACCGTCATTTGGGGCCAGACGTGCCCAGTGGTGGGGCCACTGGCGCACCCGCAGGGGCGGCGAAGTTGGCGGCGATTGCGTCCCCGGGATGGCTTCGGACCGACAGCTCCATGGCTGTCTCAAATCGCTCCCGGGCCTCCGCCAACCGCCGGCGCGGCACGCCCCCCCAGACCGTCGACGCCACGGACCTCCTCTTGCTCCCCGATGACCGGCCCGTGGGCCAGGCTCTCGCACTCCCGACCCGACCGGTGGCTACTGCTTGGCTCCTCGACGTCGTGACCGTCGACGAGGACGGCCGCATCGGTCTCGGTGACGCCGTGGCCGTCCACGAATGGGGCGTCGGGGTGGATCTCGTACTCAAGCGTAAGGACGCCTGGCTGCACGTCGACGAAGCGCCGCGGCGCCACCAGGGCGAGGTGGTTCGCCTCGACGAGCGCAAGCGGTTGTCCGTGCCGCTGGTGTGGCGCCGAATCCAGGGCCTCGCCACCGGCAGCCGGGTGTGCATCGCCACCGGCAGCATCGTCGGCGAGCCGGCCGTGATCATCACGCCGGTCGCCACCCTGGCAGCGGCGGTGGAAGCGATGGCGCCCTTCGTCTGATCCTGAGCCGGTTTCCGACCCGCTTCTGGCGTGACTGCGCCCGCCGCCCGGGCCGTCACGGTGATCTCCACCTGTTACCACCGGCCGGTAGTCGGGCCATCACCGACGCCAAGTCACGAAGGGATTTCCGATGACGACCCAGTCGCCCCCGTCCGAGCCCTCGCACAACGAAACCGACGCCGCACTCCAGGCGCTGGTCGACTCCGGCCTCAGCCCGGCCCAGATCATCACCGCGCTCAGCAAGACCATGCCGAAAGCGGGGCGGCTCAGCTTCGCCGGCAAGGTGGTTCCCACAATCTCCGAGGTCCTCGTCAATGTGCGAGCCGGCATCGAGAACCAAGGAACCCTCGGCACCTGGGCCCGCCATCTCGACCGACTTGACGCCCACCACGGGACCTCGCTCTGCGACATGGTGGACTTCGACGACCTCGAGGCCCTCGGGCGCCTCGCCCGGACCGAGGCGCTCGCCGGGCCCAAGCGCTGCACCAGCAAGGGTGACGGGGCCGTGGAGAGCCACGTCGATGCCATGCACCGGGTCTTCAGCCACATCCAGCGCTCGCGCTACCGGGCCGACAACCCAGCCGACTTCCTCCGGAAGTCGAAGCGTCGCAAGAGCACTCGCCGGGCGCTCGAAAGCGACGAGATGGCAGAGGTGTGGGCCGTCACATGCGCCGGCGGCGACGACCCCATGCTCGACGCCATCATGGTGCGGCTCTGCCGGGAGTGTGGGGTCCGCCGCCAGGGAGCGATCAATCTGACGATCGGCGATATCGACCTGGCAACGCAGTTGGTCACGCTCCGGGAGAAGGGCGACAAGAGCCGCGTCGTCCCCATCACAAAGGGCCTGGCCGAGGCGATCGTCACGCTGGCAACCGAACGCGGCTCCACTCGCCCGAGCGACCCTGCGTTGCGTTACCTGCCCAAGGGCCTCCAGCCCATCGGGCGGCCGCTCAGCCGTAAACGGTTCGAGACGTGGGCCAAGCGCGTCCAGCGCGATTTGCCGGCAAGCATCACCATCCCGGTATCGGCCCACTGGCTCCGCCACACAGCAGGCCGCTCTATCGAGCGCATCGCCGGGCAGTCCGTCGCCGCAGAGTTCCTCGGGCACGAGCACCCTGCCTCGGTGACCTATACCTACACGAAGGCCTGCGCCCTCGAGGTGATCAACGCCTGGTCGATCATGGTGGGGGAGAAGCACCCGCTGGCGACCGTCGATGTCGACGTCCAGGATGGCGCTCCCGGTAGCCGCTGACACTGCCGAGCGCTCTTCCTGGCCCTGTTCCTGCGGCTGCTGAAGCCCGGCGGCCGGGCCGCCGTCAACGTGCCCGACGGCGTGCTGTTCGGCTCCACCAAGGCCCACAAGGAGCTGCGCCGCATCCTGGTGGAGGATCAGCGCCTCGACGGCATCGTCTCGCTGCCCAGCGGCGTGTTCAAGCCGTACGCCGGCGTGTCGACGGCCATCCTGCTGTTCACCAAGACGAACTCGGGTGGCACCGACCACGTCTGGTACTACGACGTCCAAGCCGACGGCTACAGCCTCGACGATAAGCGCACCGACCTGCTCCCGACAGCCAAGCTCGGCGCCGCCCCGGTCGAGCCCCTGGCCGCCGACGAGCATGTTCGCAACAACCTCCCCGACGCTCTGGCTCGCTGGCGGGAGCGAGACGACACCGAGCTCGGCCGGGCCCGCAACGACCAGAGCTTCTGCGTGGCGAAGGCTGACATCGCCGCCAACGGCTACGACCTCAGCCTCAACCGCTACAAGGAGATCATCCACGACGGGACCACCACGCCGTCGACGTCCAGCATCAGCCAGGGGCGGACGCCCGGCGCATGCGATCCGCCCCCGGCCCCCAGCGGTGTCGGCTTGGTCTCCTCCTGAGGCGTCGACGATTCGATCCGGCGAGTTGCACCACGCGCGACCGGCGTGGGCTGGCCAGGTCGACGGCCTCCCTGTGCCTGAAGCGGCACGAGTACCCGAAAGGCCGGCCGCTGAGCGCGGAGTGGGGGCCACGGATTGGACTCGACGAATCCGTCTACTACTGGATGACCGAAAAGCAGGCCACCCAGTGGGAGCGCGTCCGCGGCGGTACCACCGGAGGCGAGTGACTGGTCTTCCGCCTCACCCCTCGATCCACCCCCGCTCGCTAATCCGAAAGGCGGGCGCTACCACCGTGCCTTCATGTCCCGCAACCTCAGCCAGGACCGAGCGCCGTTGGCTTCGAGTGGCCCCTCACGCTGTAGCCCCGCGGATAGGAACGAACGACGGCCGGCCCCCCTTTGGGGCCGGCCGTCGGCGTTCCCCCTACAGGTCGGCCAGGTACGGCGCCGGGTCGGCGAGGGCCTCCTGGGCCACCCGGGCCGCCCGGGCCGCGACCTCGGCCACCGCAGGGGCGGCCGGGCCGAGCCAGTCGAGGGCGGTGGAGGGCCACCCGAGGATCTCACCCTCGCCCTGGCGGGGGCGACAGGCGGTGGCTCGCCACAGCGCCGCCGCCGGCTCCACGGGCGGTAGGCCCACGGTTGCCGCAGCCGCAGCCGCCGCGGTGGCGATGTCGACGCCGTCGGGATCGACGTCGCCCCAGTACAAGATCCGCTCCACCGGGTCGGGGCGCTCGGCCAGCGACAGCAGCGACTGGGCCACCGCCCGCCCCGCCCCCCAGGCCACCACGTCCACCGCCTCGCTGCGCCGGGCCGCGTCGACGGTCAGCCAGAACGAGTCCGCGTTCTCCACCACCAACCACACCCCGCCCGCGCCCACCCGCTCGTGGGCGATTGGCGGCGGGTAGCGCCGGGCGGCCAGAAGGTCCAGGCTGAGCCGGCCCGGGGCGAACAACGAGGTGGAGGCCAGGGCAAGCAGGCGCTTCTCGTCGCCGAAGATCTCGAGCGACCGGACCTGGACCGGCGCCACGGCCGCCCCCCGGCCCGGCCCGGCCAGCCAGCGGTTGACCGCCGCCAGGGCGGCGAAGCCCTCCTCACTGAGCGCCACCAGTCCCGACGCCCACGACAACTCGGCGCACCAGGGGTGGTCGCGCCACGGCCGCCCCGGGCGGCGCCGGCGGGCGGCGGGCAGGCGCACGAAGCGGGGAAGGGCCGGCACCACCGTGCGGTCCCAGGACGGCCGCGCCGGAAGCTCCACCATCCCGGTGGCGGCCAGCTCGTCGAGGGCGGCCACCAAGGCGGCGAAGCGGTCGCCTTCGAGGCTGCGCTCCGGGCACGCCGCCGCCCAGGCCGTGAGCACCGCCGGGAGTGGCACCTGCACCCGGCCGATGCCGTCGAGGCCCTCGAGGAGCCGCTGCGCCGGCCCCGACAGCGCCGCAGGCACACCGGCGCTCACGGATGGACGCGGTAGCGCTGGGCGTCGAGGTAGGCCGCGGGATCCGAGGGCGAACGCCCCCCGGCCAGAGCGGCGCCGACGACCGCCTCCACCTGCTCGTCGATGACCCGCAGATGGCGCAGCCCGGTGCGCTGGGCCCGGTCGTTGCGCAGGCGCACCACCACCGCCCCGGGGCCCTCGAAGGCGGTGAGCACGCTCGGGTCCTCGAGCCCCGAGGCGCACACCAGCTGGACACCGGCTGCCGCCGCCAGCGCGTGCTGGAGACGGATGAGCGCCTCGTTGGAGGCCTTGCCGAACGGGTTGTCCGACAGCAGTGGGATGGGCGGACGCTGGCCTGCCGAGCGGTTGGCCGCCCGCACACCGGCCAGGGTGACGTAGACCAGGATGGCCAGCGTCAGCTCCTGGCCCCCAGAGAACTCCCGGATGCGGTCCGGGGTCCGGTAGGACACGGTGCTGTCGACAGTGGGCTTGAGCACCTCCACCCGCCACGCGGAGCCGTCGGCGCGGCCTTTGACGGTGCGGCGCAGGGCGTCACACAGCCAGACCACCCGGGCCTTGGCGTCGAGGCCCCGCCCGGTCGTGGAGGCCAGCTTGGTGGCCCACTCGTCGACCAGCTGGGCGAGTCGGGCCCGGGCGTCGAGTTCGGACAGGGTGGTGAACTCAACGCGCACCGCGGGGTTGCCTGCCAGCGCCCCGGCCTCCGGCGGCAGGGTGGAGAAGCGTGTCACCTGGCGCAGCAGGCGGTGCTGGTCCCGGCACAGTCCGTGGAGGTGGGTCACGATGTTCTTGCGGTGCACGTCGAGGTCGCGCAGGTCGTCGGCCAGGCTGCGCTCCCTGACCGCCAGGCGCGCCGCCCACTCTCCGGCGTTGGCCACCAGCAAGGCGTTGGAGACGGCGGCGTCACAGGCCTGCTGCACCACCGAGGTGATGCCGGCCCAGGCCCGGTCCCGGGCCACCGAGCGCACGGCGTCCAGTGCGTCGCGCTCCGCCTCGGCCAGCCGGCGTTGGTGCGCCACCAGTTCGTCGCGGCGGGTCCGGGCCGCGTCCAGCGCGTGTCCCGCCTCGTCGGTGGTGCCGGCGAAGGCGGCGACGGCGCCGGGCGCCACCACCACCGCCGAGGACCACCGGGCGGCCGCCGCCGAGTACAGGCGGGCCTGCAGCTCGACCGCGGCGACCTCGGCCCGGAGGCGGTCGCCGGCGGCGGTGGCTGCGGCCTGGAGCTGGCGCAGCTCGGCGAGCACCACGTCGACTCGCTGGCGGCGGGCGGCGGCGTCGTCCACGTCGAGGGGCTGCCACTCCTCGCCCAGCACGGCGTGCACCTGGCGGCCGTCCCGGGGAGCCCGGGCAGCCATCGTCTTGCGGGCTTCGTCCACCGCGGTACGGACGGTCTGCTCTCGGCGCAGCGCGCCGGAATGGCGGGCCTCGCCGGCCGCCACCCGGCTGCGGACGTCGGTCGCCTCCACCTGGCCCGCCCGCGCCTCGGCCCCGGCCAGGACCTCCGGCGCCAGCTGGTCCACGACCTGGCGGCGCTCGGCGGCGGCCGCCTTCGCGGCGGCCAGGCTGGCGGCATGGTCCGAGCCCGCCTCCCGCTCGACCAGCCCGGCCCGCAGGGCAGCCAGGGTTGCCTGCTGGGCGTCCACCGGCTCCTCAGAGCGCTCCGGTCCCGGTTCCACGCCCACCGCCGCCTGGGCCCGGCGCAGCTCGGCGGCCGCCGCCCCGGCAGACGCCCTGGTCTCCACCGCCACGTCCCGGCGGCCCTGCGCCAGGCGCTGGTCGCCCCTGGCCAGTTGGGCCGCCGCCACAGCTTTGGATTCCCGCCCGACCAGCTCACCCAGCCCGGCCTGGGCTTCGGCGCCGGCCACCACCAACGGCCGCGCCGCCTCCAGCGCCCGCTTGGCCTCCACCAAAGCGGCGACGCGTGCCTCGGCCTGGCGCCGGGCCTCCTCGGCCACCGCCACCGCCACCTCGGCCCGCTCGGCGTCCGCCCCGGCACGGGCCAGCTCCGCCTCGGCGTCGCGAACTGCGGCCAGGGCCCGGCCGAGGGCGTCCGCCACGGCATCATCGGCGTCGGGGGGCCAGCGCCGGCAGAAGCCGTCGAGGGCGCCGCGTGCCTCCCCGGCGGCGGCCACGGCCACCTCCAGGCGGGTGAGGTCGTCCTCCAGGCACGCCAGCTCGGTGGCCAGATCTTCGCGCAGCGCGGCGGCCCGGCGCGGGTCGTAGAGCGCCGGGTGGGGATCGACCACGAAGCGCCCCGAGATCTCCGGGGCATGCGCGGCGGAGCCGACGTCGACCACGCACACCGCCGCGGCCGGGTTCAGCCCGGCCGCCTCCAGTACGGCACGGGCCTGGGCCAGCACGCCGGCGGCCACCACCACGCCGCCGGCCACGTCAGGACGCGCCTCGATCAATGAGCGGCGCCGGGCCGGCTCGGTCACGTTCTCGGCCATCCATGTCCAGCCCGCATTGGCGGACAGACCGGCCGCCCGCAGCGCATCCAGGACGGCCCGAACCTCGTCGGGGGCTGGAGCAGGTCGGTGCGCTCCAGGTAGTCCAGGCGCTCGGCCACCGCCTCGCGCTCGGCCCGTCGGGCCTGCTGGGCCCGCCCCGCGGCGTCGTGGCGGGCCACGACGGCCGGCACCAGACGGTGGACGTGGGCGGCGCCCTCGAGCGGGCCGTCGGCCACCTCGGCCACCAAGTCCAGACCGCCCAGGGCGGCCACGGATGACGCGAGGGCATCGGCCGCCTCTGCCGCGCCCCGGCGCTCTGCCCGGCGCTCGGCCAGTGCGTCGCCGAGGTACCGGCGCTCCTCCTCGGCCCGCCGGCGGCGGACCTTGGCCTCCTCCAGGGAGCCGGCCGCAGCGACCACGGCCGCGTCGGCGTCGACGCGGGCCCGGGCCAGGCGGGCCGCGGCTCCGTCGAGCTCCTCGCCCGCCCCCAGGCGGTCGGCCTCCACCAGCCCAGCCAGCACCGAGGCGGCGGCCTCCATGCGCCGGCGGGCCTCGGCGATCCGCCGCCCGAGCTCTTCGGCCTCGCCCCGGGCGGTGGCCTCCTCGCGCTCTTCGACCACCGCCTTGGCGGCGGCCGCCTTGTCCTCGCTGGCCGAGGCGAGGGCGGCGAGCGACGCGGCCAGGGTGGCGGCCACCGTGTCGGCCTCTCGACGCAGGGGCGCCAGGTCCGCCTCGGCCGCGTCGTAGGCCTTCTGAGCCCCGAGGGCATTGGACCGGGCCCGCTGCCACGCCACCAGGTCGGGCACCGCCCGCCACGCCCGGAGGTCTGCCTCCGCCTCGGCGAGCTCGGTCTCGACGAGTCCCAGGGCGGCCTCCGCCTTCTCCACCCGCATCTGGGCCTCGACGAGGCCGATCTGGCGCGGATGTCGTCGTGGCGGTTGATGTCAGTCTCGTAGCCCGCCACCGCCGTCACGGCCTGTTCCAGTTCGCTGCGGGCCGCCGCCTCGCGCTCTTCGACGGCGCGGGCCCGAACCAGGATCGCCGCCGCCAGCTCGGCGCCTCGCAGTTCGGCCACCCGGGCCGCCTCGCAGGCGCCCAGGGAGGCCTCGGCCGCCTCCGACAGCGCCCCAAGGGCGCCGCCCAGCGCCACGCACAGCTTGCGCTCGACCTCCATGTGGCTGCGCTGGCCGGCACGCTGGCCGTAGTCGAACACCGCCTCGGCAAAGGAGCGCACGGAGTTCATGCGCATCTGGTGTTAGCGGAACAGCGCCGGGTCGAGGGGCGTCTGGCGCTCCAGGATCTCCCGCCAGTCGCCGTGGGCGCTGGTGGGGCTGAACATGGCCTCGGGCCGGTCCCGGAAGCGCTCCACGGTCGCCGCCCGGAACTGCGCCAGGGTGGCCTTGCGTCCGTCGACGGCGAAGTCGAGGGTGGTGGGCTCGGGCGGGTCGTCTCCCACCAGGCGGTAGGTGTAGGCCCAGCGCTGCAGGTCGGCCATGGAGGCTCTGGTCGTGGGCGTACGGTTGGGCCACTCGTAGACGACCCCGGTGTGACTTTGCACGGCCTGACATCCGGGACTTTGCACGCGCATGTCAGGCTTCGCGCTTTGCACCGCCTGACATCAGCGTCGTGCGGAGGCGTCAGGGGGTCCCGTGGTAGCCCGGACTCCGCCCGCTGCGGAGCCGCACCTGTCGGTCGGAGCTCCACGTTTTCTAGTGGAAGCCGATGGACCCATCGCAGACCGGCCTCGTCGCGGGTCTGGCGCGCGATGACCCTTCCCACGCCATTGACCATACGTCCAGTTGTCGGGATACGAGACGCAACCCGGTAGCCGATCGCAGCGTCGCTACATTGGAGGCACAGCTCCCGTGCAGTTTCATTCAAATGGATTCGGCCTTTTTGCGCAGAAAGGCAGATGTCACGGTGCTCTCACCGTCGCCGACCACTCTCCCTGGATGGAGAATCGAAAATGGCGGAGGTACCTGTTTTCTGCGTGATTCTCCCTGCGGACGGCTGCCCCACCCGGCCAGAAAGGACTGGTTCCACACCGGTCGGAACCTGGCGATGGCCAAGCTCTCGGCGTAGAGCGCCGCTGCGTGGCTTGGGAGAGGTACCGCCAGCACCCAGAGATCCGAACCACCGTTCAGGCTTGGAACGCCTCTGGTGTTACGCCGGTGGCGGCAGAATCTTTCGTTGCCGTTCAAGGCTGACCCCGTCGAGACGGGCCACGTTCCAGTACGAATCGGATTGTAGGCGCTGAGTTCTCCGACGTAGAAGACGAAGTAGAGACTCGGCCCCCGCCCTGTCTTGGCTTCCAACAGGGGCTGACGGGTGGCGGTGACTGCTCGGTCGATGAGCGTGGTTTCGATGTCGAGCTCGTCCCACAGATCGCTAAGGGATCGCGAGATGACTATCCGCGCGTTGAGAGGTTGGGTCCCGTAGCCTTGCGGCGTGGAGATCGATCCGGAGGGCCTGGAAGGGTTCTTCGAGTTCGTACTGGCGCATCTGGATGAGAAGCAGCGCCGCCTCGTGAGCGGAGCGATGGCACGCCTGTTGGGCCGTGGAGGCCCGACGGCGGTGGCAGCCGCGTCGGGGCTGTCCCGCAACACGGTCATGGACGGCGCTGCGGCGTTCGACGCCGGGGAGGCCCCGAGCCAGCGAGTGCGTCGTGAGGGTGGCGGCGGGCCGCGCCGGGAGGACACCGACCCGAACCTGTTGATGGACCTGGACGACCTGGTGGAGCCCGACTCCCGGGGCGACCCGATGTCGCCGTTGCGCTGGACGTTGAAGTCGACGCGCCAGTTGGCCAACGCCTTGCGGGCCATGGGCCATCGGGTGTCGAGCTGGAAGGTGGCCGAGCTGCTTCACCAGATGAACTACAGCCTCCAGGCCACGGCCAAAGTCGTCGAGGGAGCACAGCACCCAGACCGCTACGACCAGTTCGTATATATCAACCGCCTGGCCGGAGAGCGGATCGATGCGGGCCAGCCGGTGATCAGCGTCGATTGCAAGAAGAAGGAACTTGTCAACGGCCGCAAGGCGAACAAGGGACAGGAGTGGCAGCCGAAAGGAAAGCCCGAGCGCGTGGACGTGCACGACTTTCCCGACAAGGAGGTCCCCAAGGCGATTCCCTACGGGGTGTTCGACGTGGGCGCCAACGAGGGGTGGATGTCCGTCGGCGACGACCACGACACCGCCGCGTTCGCGGTCAACGCCGTCAGGCGTTGGTGGAACACGATGGGCCGGGAGCACTATCCGGAGGCGACCACGCTGATGGTGACTGCAGATGCGGGAGGATCGAACGGCTACCGCAACAGGCTGTGGAAGGCCGAGCTGGCCAAGCTCGCCGCCGAGACAGGGCTGACGATCACGGTCTGCCACTATCCGCCCGGCACGTCGAAGTGGAACAAAATCGAACATCGGATGTTCAGTTTCATCACGAAGAACTGGCGAGGAAAGCCCCTCACCTCCTACCAGGTCATCGTCGAGCTGGTCGCCGGCACCACCACCGAGACCGGCCTTCGGATCCTCGCCGAGTGGGACCACGGCTACTACCCAACGGGCACCGAGATCAAAGACGAAGCGTTGGCCGCCCTCCCCCTCGATGGTCACGAGTGGCATCCCGAATGGAACTACGAACTGGCCCCGCCAGGGCGGACTCGGCGTCGCAAGACAGCCAAGTAGTCATCTCGCCGTCCCTAACGCTTGGTTGTTGTGCATGCCAGGACGTGAACGTTTGCCACCCACATGGGACCACCCTGAGGGCAGTTTTGCCACGGGCATGGGACCACCCCGTTGCCAGTCATGGGACCACCTCGGTATCCCCCAAAGCCGGTCGGACGCACGTTCGACTC